>NZ_JAJNRF010000014.1:0-65456 GCF_022228075.1 Halorhodospira sp. 9628 | reverse complement strand
GGCTTTTTTGCCCCCCCCCCCCCGCCCCCCGGGGGGGGGGGGCCCCCCGGCGGCGGCGCGGACATCCGGCCGCGATCAGAAGCCCTGCTTCTCCATCCAAGGGATGATGCGATCGAAGGCGCGCTCGATATCGTCCATGGAGGCCGCGTAGCTGATGCGCAGCGAATTCGGGCAGCTGTCACCGAAGGCATCGCCCGGCACGACGCACACGCCGGTCTCTTTGAGCATTCGCGTGGCCAGATTGGTGGCGTCGGTGTTCGGCGGCAGCGACGGGAAGATGTAGAACGCCCCCTGCGGCCGATAGCTGGTCATATGCGGGGTGTTGCTGACCAGCTCCACAATGCGGTCACGACGCTGACGGTAAGCGTCGAGCATCTCGTCGACGCACGCCATCCCCCCCTTGAGGGCGGCAACCCCGGCCCACTGGGCCGGCGTGTTGGCGACCGTGGTGGTGAAGATGTGGAAGCGCTGGAGCTTCTTGATCGCCCCCTGGCTGGAGATCAGCCAACCGATGCGCAGACCGGCCATGCTGAAGGTCTTCGACAGGCTGGAGACCGCCATGACGTGGTCTAGGTCCGAGGTGCAGCGCAGCACACTCGGATACTCCATCTCGTCGAGCACCAGGTGATCGTAGACCTCGTCACTGAAGACGTAGACCCCGCGGTAGGCGGCCTCCTGGACGATGGCCTCGACGGTCTCCCGCGGGTAGACCGTGCCGGTGGGGTTGCTCGGCGAGTTGAGGATGATGCCGAAGGTGCGCATGCCGATGTTGTCGATCACCTCCTGCGGATCGATCTGATGACCGTGCTCCGCCCGGGTGGGGATCGGCTTGACCTCCGCGCCGTTCATGCGGATCAGGGGGGCGTAGAGGGGGAAGGTCGGATCCGGGACGAGGAACTGCCGCCCCGGCGCCGCCGTGGCGGCGATCGCCAGGTACATCGCCTCGGTGGCGCCGGTGGTGATGAGCACGTTCTCCGGGGCCAGCGGGCGATCGTAGCGCTCGCTGTAGTACTCCGCCACGGCCTCGAGCATCTGCGGCAGGCCGGCATCCATGGTGTAGCCGGTCTTGCCGTCCCGCAGGGCCTGGATATGCGCCTCGACCACGTGCTCCGGCATGGGGAAATCGGGCTGGCCGATGGACAGGTGGATCACGTCGTCCATCTCGGCCGCCATGTTCACCATCTTGCGGATGCCGGGGATGGGCAGGGCCCGGATCGAAGGGCTCCATACCGGCTCGCGCTCGTCGTCGGGATCGATATCGTCGGGATAGGCCACGGCACGCTCCCTGCGTTTCTTCGCACTGGACTCGCGGGTGGCGGCTGCTTCGCCACTCGCCCCTGACTGCAAAGTGTCATCCTTTCCAGTCCGCTTACAAGACCCCCGCGGCCGAAAGCCGGGCAGTCGCGCTCCTTGTCCCTCCCCCGTCCACCCGATACCTTGGACAGAAATCACCGCCAGGAGGTCGAGGGGTCATGGCCGACGGAGCACGACCTGTCATCGCCCTGCTCACCGCCCCGGACGAGGGACCGCCGCCGGGGCTCGAGCAGCTTGAGGACCGCGCCGAGGTCCGCCACGCCACCACCCGCGAAGGGCTCACCGAAGCCATCGCCGATGCCCGGGTCCTGCTGGTGACGGATTTCCGCACCCGCTTCGTCCGCGATGCCTGGCCCCACGCCCGTCAGCTCGAATGGGTCCACGCCACCAGCGCCGGCGTCGACGCCCTGCTCTTCCCCGAGATGGCCCGCTCCTCGATCCCCCTGACCAACGCCCGCGGCATCTTCGACCGGGCCATCGCGGAGACGGTGCTGGGGATGATCCTGCTCTTCGCCAAGGACATGCGTACCACCCTGGCCCTGCAGGAGCGCCGCGAATGGCGCCACCGTGAGACCGAGCGCATCCAGGGCAAGCGGGCGCTGGTCGTCGGGGCCGGATCCATCGGCCGGCAGATCGCCCGGCTACTGGACGGCGCCGGGCTGTCCGTCGACGGCGTGGCCAGCCGTCCGCGCAGCGACGACGCCGACTTCGGCACGGTCTACGGCACAGCGGACCTGCACGAGCAGCTGCCGCGGGCGGACTACGTGATCATCGCCGCCCCGCTGACCGACGCCACCCGGGGGCTGTTCGACCGCCGTGCCTTCCGGGCCATGGACCCCGGCGCGCGCCTGATCAACATCGGCCGCGGGCCGATCGTGGTCACCGAGGATCTGGTCGCGTCCCTGCACGACGGGGAAATCGCCGGCGCCGCCCTGGACGTCTTCGAGGAAGAGCCCCTGCCGGCGGCGCACCCGCTGTGGGACATGCCCAACGTCTTTATCTCGCACCATATGGCCGGCGATTTCGTCGGCTGGCGCAAGGCGCTGATCCATCAGTTCATCGACAACTTCGAGCGGTGGTCCACCGGCTCACCGCTGTGCAACGTCGTCGACAAGCAACGCGGTTACGTGCCACCGGAGAATCCAGCATGAGCAGCAACCCCAACGCCATCGCCGAACTCACCGCCAGCGAACTGCTCCGTCGCTACCGCGGCGGCACCCTCTCCCCCGTCGAGGCCACGGAGGCGGCCCTGGCGCGGATCCGGGCCCACAACGAGACGGTCAACGCCTTCTGCCTGGTGGACGAAGAGACGACGCTGGCCGCTGCCCGGCGCGCCGAGCAGCGCTACCACAACACCTCGCCGATGGGCGAGCTCGATGGCGTGCCGGTGGCCATCAAGGACGTCTTCCTGACCCGCGGCTGGCCCAATCTCAAGGGCTCCAAGACCGTCGACCCGGCCGGCCCCTGGGAGCAGGACGCCCCGGCGGTCTCGGCGCTGCGCCGCCACGGCTTCGTGCCGCTAGGCAAGACCACCACGCCGGAACTCGGCTGGAAGGGGGTCACCGACTGCCCCTGCTACGGCGTCACCCGCAACCCCTTCGACCCCGACAAGACGGCCGGTGGCTCCAGCGGCGGCAGCGCCTCCTCGGTGGTACTGGGCATGGGCCCGCTGGCCCTGGGCACCGACGCCGGCGGCTCGATCCGCATCCCGGCCGGCTTCTCGGGCCTGGTCGGGCACAAGCCAACCCAGGGCCGGGTGCCCCTGTGGCCGGCGAGCCCGTTCGGGCAGCTGGCCCACCCGGGCCCGATGACCTGGACCGTGGAGGACGCCGCACGGCTGATGAACGTCATCGCCGAACCCGACCCCCGGGATCCGACCCTGCCCGCGGCCGGCGGCGACTACGTGGCCGCACTGGCCGGCGGTGTCGGCGGCCTGCGCGTGGCCTTCAGCCCCAACCTCGGCTACGTGCAGGTCGATCCCGAGATCGCGCGCAGCGTGGCCGAGGCGGCGCGCCTGTTCGAGGCGCTGGGCGCGCAGGTCGAGGAGGTGGATCCGGGCTTCGCCGACCCGCGCGAGGCCTTCGATCTGCTCTTCTTCGGCGGTGCCGCCAACGCCCTGCGCAGCATCCCCGAGGAGCGCCACGCCGAGATGGACCCCAACCTCATCGAAGCGGTGGGCAGCGTTCGCGACGCCTCCATGCTCGACTACCTGGCGGCGATGAACGAGCGGGCCGCGCTCATCGAGCGCACCAGCCTGTTCCACCAGCGCTACGACCTGCTGCTCACACCGACGCTGCCAATCCCGGCGTTCACGGCCGGGCTCGAGGTGCCGGAGGGGTGGCACGACCGCCGCTGGCCCAGCTGGACCCCCTTCACCTACCCGTTCAACATGACCGGCCAACCGGCCTGCTCGGTACCGTGCGGCTTCACGGCCCAGGGCCTACCCATTGGCCTGCAGATCGTTGGCACCCGGCACGCCGACGCGCTGGTCCTGCGTGCGGCCCACACCTACCAGCAGGCCGCGCCGCTGACTGACCAGCGACCAGCCTGGGCCCACTGACCGGCGGGCACCGGCTCCGGAATACCGAACCACGACTCCGCTGCCAAGAAGGTCAACATGATCGATTCTCCGCTACTGCCCGAATTCAACTCTTACATCGCCGGCAACTGGGTGGGCGCCGACAACGGCGCCACATTCCAGATCACCAACCCGGCCAACGGCGAGCTGCTCGGCGAACTCCCGGCGCTGGGCGCCCACGAGGCCAACCGGGCGGTCGATGCCGCCGATGCCGCCCTGGCGGAAACGCCGGACCTGGAGACCCGGCGCGGCTGGCTGCAGGCCATCGATGCCGCACTGCGCGAGCACCAGGAGGAGCTCGGGCGCATCCTGACCCTGGAACACGGCAAACCCCACGCCGAGGGCCAGGGCGAGGTGCTCTACGCTGCCGGCTTCTTCGCCTACGCGGCCCGCAACCTCGATGCGCTCGCCCCGCGGACCCTGGAGGAACAGCCCCGCGGCTGCACCTGGACCGTACACAACCGTCCAGCGGGCGCGGTGGCCCTGGTCACGCCGTGGAACTTCCCCATCGGCATGATCGCCAAAAAGCTCTCCGCCTCCCTCGCCGCCGGGGCGCCGGCGGTGGTCAAGCCGTCCTCGAAGACACCGCTGACCATGGTGGCGCTGTTCACCCTGCTCCACCGCGAGCTGGACCTGCCGCCGGGCATGGTCAACCTGGTCACCGGGGCCGCGGGCCCCATCGGCGATGCCCTGCTCGCCGACCGGCGCATCCGGGTGTTCAGCTTCACCGGGTCGACCGGCGTCGGTCAGCAACTGATCCGCGCCAGCGCCGACGACTGCACGCGCCTGGCTCTGGAACTCGGCGGCAACGCACCGTTCATTGTCTTTGCCGACACCGATCTTGACTGGGCCGCGGATCAGCTGATGGCCAACAAGTTCCGCGGCGGCGGACAGACCTGCGTCTGCGCCAACCGCATCCTGGTCGAGGCGTCGGTGATCGACACCTTCTCCGAGAAGGTGGCCGAGCGCGCCGCCCGGCTGACCGTCGGTGATGGCATGGCCCCCGGGGTGGATCTGGGGCCGCTGATCGACCGCAGCGGTTACGACAAGGTCCGCCGCCACTACCTGGACGCCGTCGAGCAGGGCGCCACGCCGGTGCTCGGCGAAGACCCCGGCCCGCTGGAGCACGAGCACGGCGCCTACTTCCCGCCGACGGTCGTCCGCGGCGTCACCGCCGACATGGCCTGCTGGCAGGAGGAGACCTTCGGGCCGCTGGTGCCCATGGCCGCCTTCGGCGATGAGGCCGAGGCGCTGGCCATGGCCAACGATACGGAGTTCGGCCTGGCCGCCTACCTGTTCACCGGTGACGACGCCCGGGCCGAGCGATTCATCCGGCGCCTGGCCTTCCCCCACGTGGGCTGGAACACCGGCAGCGGCCCGACGCCGGAGGCCCCCTTCGGCGGCATGAAGCTCTCCGGCTACGGCCGCGAGGGCGGCCTCGAGGGGCTGTTCGAGTTCATCGATACGCAGACCGTGCCCCGCGGCGGCTGACCCTCCGCGGCGCCCCGGGGGCCTGCGGCTGCCGGGGCGCCCCACCCCGCCTACCCGTCGGCCCCGCGCACCTCGCGGAGCGACGAGGCGCCCAGCGCCAGCGCCAGGAGCCGATCCACCCCCAGCGCCACACCGGCGCAATCGGGAACGCCCTGCTCGAGCGCGGTGAGCAACCGCTCATCGAGCGCGTGTACCGGCTGGCCGGCACCGCGGCGCTCGGCCTGCTCGGCCCGGAAGCGCTCGCGCTGCGCCGCCGCATCGGTGAGCTCATGGTACCCGTTGGCGATCTCCAAGCCGTCGATGAAGAGCTCGAAGCGCCGGGCCGTGCGCGGGTCGGCGTCGTCCAGGCGGGCCAGGGCGGCCTGGCTGGCCGGGAACCCATCGAGAAAGGTCAACTTACCGTGGCCCAGGGCCGGCCCCACGGCGTGAGAGAGCAGCAGATCGAGCGTCTCATCGCGCCCCGCCGGGACGCCCCCGTGCAACTCGATGCCCTGGTCCGCCAGAGCGTCGCGGAGCACGTCATCCGCGTCGGCCAGGGGATCGACACCGGCATAATGACGAAAGGCCCCTTGGTAGGACCAGCGCTCCACCGGGCGATCACCGACAAGCAGCGCCGCCAGCGCCGCCACCTCGTCCATCAGGTGGTGGTGATCAAAACCAATGCGATACCACTCGAGCAGGGTGAACTCGGCGGCGTGCCAGCGCCCGCACTCGCCACCGCGCCAGGCCGGACCGAGGTAGTAGATGTCGCCACTGCCGGCGGCAAGCATCGCCTTCATGGCCGATTCCGGCGAGGTCTGCAGGTAAGCGGTGGCGCCGTCAGCGGCGGCGCCTGGCACCGAGATGCTCTCCAGCGCCGGGTCCATGGCCGCAGGGCCGAGACACGGCGGCTGCACCTCCAGCACCTCGCGCTCGGCCAGGAAGCGGCGGATCCGTGCCAGCTCCCGCCCCACCCGGCGCACGGTGGCACCATCGGCGGCGCCGCGCGGAGCGCCGGCCGCCATCGTCAGTCCTTGGCGCGGCTGACGTACTCCGCCTTGCGGGTGTCGACGCGCAGCACCTCACCCTCCTCGATGAACAGCGGCACCCGCACCGTGGCTCCGGTCTCCAGCTTGGCCGGCTTGGTGCCGCCGCTGCTGGTATCGCCACGCACACCCGGATCGGTCTCGATGACCTTGAGGTCGACGAAGCTCGGCGCCTCGACCTGCAGCGGCGCGTCGTTCCAAAGGATCACGGTGCAGGTATCCTGCTCCTTGATCCACTGGGCCGCATCGCCCACGGCGCTGGCCGGGGCGGCCTTCTGGTCGAAGGAGTTGGGATCCATGAAGTACCAGAACTCACCGTCGTTGTAGAGGTACTGGAGTTCGGTCTCCATGACGTCGGCCGCCTCGACGCTCTCGCCGGACTTGAAGGTCTTCTCGACGACGCGGTTGGTCTTCAGATTGCGCAGCTTGACGCGGTTGAAGGCCTGCCCCTTACCGGGCTTGACGAACTCGTTCTCGACGATGGTGTAAGGATCACCGTCGAGCATAATCTTGAGTCCGCCCTTGAATTCGTTGGTGCTATAGGTCGCCATAATCCCCTCGGGTATGCGAAGTTGAAGCGATGCTAACCGATACGGCCCGACAGCCCAAGCCAGGCAGGCAACGCCGCGCCAACGAGCGCTGGCGCCAGGAGCTGATCGGCGCGATCCGCCAACCCGCCGAGCTGCTCCACCGCCTGGACCTGCCCGAGGCCCTGCTCGCCCCGGCGGAGCGGGCGGCGCGGTCATTCCCGCTGCGGGTTCCAGTTCCCTATCTGGCACGCATCCGGCCCGGGGATCCCCACGACCCACTGCTGCGTCAGGTGCTCCCCATCGATGCGGAACTCGAGACGCACCCCGGCTACACCGCGGATCCCCTGGCCGAACAGTACGGGCACCCCGGCAGCGGCGTCCTGCAGAAGTACCAGGGCCGCAGCCTGCTCATCGCCACCGGGGGCTGTGCCATCCACTGCCGCTACTGCTTCCGGCGCTGCTTCCCCTACAACCGCGAACCCGGCTGGCGCACCGCCCTCGACCGGCTGGAGCAGGCGGGAGCGCCGGAAGAGGTGATCCTCAGCGGCGGCGATCCGCTGCTGCTCGATGATCAGGCCCTGGGCGCCTGCCTCCGGCGCCTCGGTGAAATCGAGGCGGTACGCCGGGTGCGTATCCACACACGGCTGCCGGTGGTGATCCCGTCCCGGGTGACGGCCGCCCTGGCCCGCCATCTGGGACAGACCCGCCTGCAGACCGTGGTCGTCGTTCACGCCAACCACCCCAGGGAGGTCGACGCGGAGGTGGGCTCGGCGTTGGCCCGTCTGGGCAATGTCTGCTCGACAGTGCTCAATCAGACGGTCCTCCTGCGAGGGGTCAACGACGACAGCGCCACTCTGGCAGCGCTCTCCGAGCGGCTGTTCGCCGCTGACGTCCTGCCCTATTACCTGCACCTGCTCGACCCGGTGGCCGGCGCCGCCCACTTCGACGTCGACGAAAAAACCGGGCAGCGGCTCTGGGCGGAACTCGCCCGGAGACTGCCCGGCTACCTGGTCCCGCGCCTGGCCCGCGAGGAGCCCGGCGCGGCGGCCAAGACGGTGATTACACCGGACGCGCCTTGAGCGCCTCGATGCGCTCATCCAGCGGCGGGTGCGACATGAACAGCCGCTTGATCGAAGAGCCGCCCATCCGGCCATTGATGCCGAAGGCCTCCATCTCGTCCGGCATGTTCTGCGGCTCCACCGAGCGCTTGAGCTTCTCCAGCGCGGCGATCATCTTGTCGCGCCCGGCCAGCTTGGCGGACCCGGCGTCGGCCCGGAATTCGCGCTTGCGCGAGAAGTACATGGTAATCATCGAGGCCAACACGCCGAGGACCATCTGGGCGAAGATCATGGTGATCCAAAAGCCGGGGCCGTGGCCGTCCTCGTTCTTGAACACCACCCGGTCGACGAAGCGCCCGGCGACGTGGGAGAGGAAGATCACGAAGGTGTTCACCACGCCCTGAATCAGGGTCAGGGTGACCATATCCCCGTTAGAGACGTGGGCCACCTCGTGGGCGATGACCGCCTCGGCCTCGTCTCGGGTCATGTTCTGCAGCAGCCCCGAGCTGACCGCCACCAGGGCGCTGTTGCGCCGCGCACCGGTGGCAAAGGCGTTGATCTCCGGGGCGTCGTAGATCGCCACATCGGGCATGCCGATGCCCTCACGCTGGGCGAAACGGCGCACCGTCTCCACCAGCCACTGCTCCTGCTCGCCGCGCGGACTCTCGATGGGCTGTGCACCCATCATCTTCATCGCCATGTACTTGGACATCGCTAGCGAGATGAACGAGCCGGCGAAGCCGATACCCGCGGCAAAGATCAGCAGCGTGACCAGCTCCGCATCGATGCCGTGCTCGCGGAGGAACTGCTCCACGCCGAGCAGGTTCAGGATGATCGACAGCACCAACACGACGGCGATGTTGGTCGCCAGCAATAACGCGATCCGGGTCAGCATCGTTGAGAACGCTCCTCTTTCGTCAGACTGCGGGATCCACTTCCTGACGCTTGGATTGGGTTCGGCGGCAAAGGTTTCAAGACCCCGTCACCACGCTCAGACGTCGACACGCAGGCCGCGGGCCTGGCGCAGGCCCCGCGGCAGCTGAACGCCACGCCGGCCCCGGGCGGCGCGGAAGGCCTCCAGGTCGTCGCGACTGAGCCGCTTGCCGGTCTTGCCGGCCTCCACCCGCAGCGCAGCGCCGGCGGGCAGCACGGCGACCGCCACCACCACCTCCTCACGGCTGCGCAGGCGCTGGGCCGGGATGCCGATGAGCTTGTTGCCCTTGCCCCGCGCCATCTCCGGGAGCTCCTCGAGGGGGAAGACCAGCAGCCGACCGTCGGAGCTGGCCACCGCCACCTCGGCCCCATCGGCCTCGGCGGGCAACGCCACCGGCGGCAGCACCGCCGCCCCCTCCGGCAGGGTCAGCACGGCCTTGCCCGCGCGGTTGCGCGAGAAGAGCTCCCGCAGGGGGACACGGAAGCCGTAGCCGGCGTCGGAGGCGAGCAGCCAGCGCGACTCCGGGTCGCCGGCGAGCACCGACTGGAAGCGCGCCTTCTCCGGCGGCGTGAGCCGCTTGGTCAGCGGTTCACCTTGGCTGCGCGCCGACGGGAGCGTGTGAGCCGGCACCGCGTAGGCCCGGCCGGTGGAGTCGAGGAAGACCGCCGGCTGGTTGGAGCGCCCCGGGGCGTGATCCAGGTAACCGTCGCCGGCTTTGTAGGACAGCCCGCTCGGATCAACCTCATGCCCCTTGGCCGCGCGCACCCAGCCCTTCTCCGAGAGGACCACGGTCACCGGCTCGCTGGGCATCAGCTCGGTCTCGTCCATGGCCCGCGCCGGGCCGCGGTGGACCAGTGGCGAGCGCCGCTCGTCGCCGTGGGCCTCGGTGTCGCTGAGCAGCTCGCTCTTGACCTGCTCGCGCAGCCGGGCCTCATCGCCGAGGGTGGCGCGCAGCTCGTCGCGCTCGCGCTCCAGATCCCCCTGCTCACCGCGGATCTTCATCTCCTCGAGCCGCGCCAAGTGGCGCAGGCGCAGCTCGAGAATCGCCTCGGCCTGGGCATCACTGAGCCCGAAGCGCTCCATGAGCACCGGCTTGGGCTCGTCCTCCTCGCGGATGATGGCGATGACCTCATCGATGTTCAGATAGGCGGTGAGCAGGCCCTCGAGGATATGCAGCCGGTCCTCCACCTTATCCAGGCGCCAGGCCAGGCGGCGGCGGACCGTCTCGGTGCGGAAGCTCAGCCACTCCGCGAGCAGGTCGCGCAGGGAGAAGACCCGCGGCCGGCCATCGAGGCCGATGACGTTGAGGTGAACCCGGTAGCCGCGCTCGAGATCGGTGGTGGCGAACAGGTGATCCATCACCCGCTCCGGATCCTGGCGCCGGGAGCGCAGCTGGACCACGATGCGCACCGGCGCATCGTGGTCCGACTCATCGCGCAGATCCTCGACCATCGGTAGCTTGCGCGACTGGATCTGGGCCGCGATCTGCTCCATGACCTTGGCGCCGGCCACCTGGTAGGGAAGCGCGTGGATGACGATCTGCGCCTGCTCCCGCTCGTACTCCCAGCGGGCCCGGGCGCGCACGGTGCCGTGACCGCGCTCGTAGATGCCGCGCAGCTCCTCGCGCGGGGTGATCACGTCCGAGGCAGTGGGGAAATCCGGCGCCGGAACGTGCTCGCAGAGTTCAGCGGTGGTGGCCTCGGGATGGTCGAGCAGATGGACGCAGGCGGCAACCACCTCGCGCAGGTTGTGCGGGGGGATGTCCGTGGCCATCCCCACGGCGATCCCCGAACCGCCGTTGAGCAGCACGTTGGGCAGTCGCGCCGGCAGGCGCTCCGGCTCCTGAAGGGCGCCATCGAAATTGGGGATCCACTCCACCGTGCCCTGCCCCAGCTCGCTGAGCAGCACCCGAGCGTAGGGCGTCAGGCGCGCTTCGGTGTAACGCATGGCCGCGAAGGATTTCGGGTCGTCCGGCGAGCCCCAGTTGCCCTGCCCGTCGATCAGCGGGTAGCGGTAAGTGAACGGCTGGGCCATGTGGACCATGGCCTCATAGCAGGCCGCGTCTCCGTGGGGGTGGTACTTGCCCAGCACATCGCCGACGGTGCGCGCCGACTTCTTGTACTTTGCCGCCGCCGAAAGGCCGAGCTCGGACATGGCGTAGACGATCCGCCGCTGCACCGGCTTGAGGCCGTCGGAGACGTGGGGCAGGGCACGATCGAGGATGACGTACATCGAGTAATCGAGGTAGGCCCGCTCCGTGAACTCGCGGAGCGGCTGGGTCTCGAAATCGGAGGCAGCGGGATCGGACATAGTTTTTCAGGATTCAGGTTTAGGGGTTCAGGGCTCAGGGGGCAGCGGTCAGGTTGAACGGATCAGGGGCAGTGGCTACTGGTCCCTAAATGACAATCTCCGCCAAGTTGCCCTTGCTCTCCAGCCACTCCCGGCGCTGGGCGGCGGCGCCGCGACCGAGCAGCATGCCCAGCAGGCGCTCGGTCTCCTCCGGGTCGTCGACGGTGAGCTGCACCAGGCGGCGGGTATCCGGGGCCATGGTGGTCTCGCGCAGCTGGACCGGATTCATCTCGCCCAGGCCCTTGAAGCGGGTCTCCTGCACCTTGCCCTTGATGCGCTCCGCCTCGATGCGGTCGAGGATGCCCTGGCGCTCGTCGCGATCCAGGGCGTAGAAGGTCTGCTTGCCGACATCGATGCGGTAGAGCGGCGGCATGGCCACGTAGACGTGTCCGCCGGCGACCAGGGCCGGGAAGTGGCGCTGGAACAGCGCGCAGAGCAGCGTGGCGATATGCGCCCCATCGGGGTCGGCGTCGGCGAGGACGCAGACCTTGTGGTAGCGCAGCCCGGAGAGGTCGTCGCTGCCCGGATCGACCCCCAGCGCCACGGCGATGTCGTGGACCTCCTGCGAGGCCATGACCTCGTCCGGCGCCACCTCCCAGGTGTTGAGGATCTTGCCACGCAGGGGCATGACCGCCTGGAACTCCCGCTCGCGCGCCTGCTTGGCGGAACCGCCGGCGGAATCGCCCTCGACCAGGAAGAGTTCACTGCGCGCCGGATCCTGCCCGGTGCAGTCGGCCAGCTTGCCCGGCAGCGCCGGCCCGCTGCCGACGCGCTTGCGGGTCACCTTCTTGGCAGCGCGCTGACGGCGCTGCGCGGCGCGCACCACCAGATCGACGATCTGCTCGGCGCTCTGGGTATGCTCGTTGAGCCACAGGCTGAAGGCGTCCTTGATGGCTCCGGAGACGAAGGCGGCGCAGTTGCGCGAGGAGAGCCGCTCCTTGGTCTGCCCGGCGAACTGCGGCTCGTGCATCTTCACCGACAGGACGTAGCTGATGTGCTCCCAGACGTCCTCCGGGGCAATCCGCACGCCGCGCGGCAGCAGGTTGCGCAGCTCGCAGAACTCCCGCAGGGCCTCGGTCAGGCCGGTACGCAGGCCGTTGACGTGGGTGCCGCCCTGGGCGGTGGGGATCAGGTTGACGTAGCTCTCGGCCGGGCCGCTGCCCTCGGGGAGCCAGACCAGGGCGCACTCCATCTCCTCGTGCTCGGAGCCGAGCCGGGCGGTGAACGGCGGATCCGGCAGGTGCTCGTACTCGGCGACGGCGCCGGCCAGGTAGTCGCGCAGACCGTCCTCGTAATACCAGCTCAGCACCTCCGGCTCCTGCCCCTCGCGGCCGGTGGCGTCGCGGAGGACGACCGTCAGCCCCGGGCAGAGCACCGCCTTGGCACGCAGCAGGTGCTCGAGCCGCGCCCGGGAGAAGCGCGGGCTATCGAAGTAGCTGGTATCCGGCCAGAAGCGCAGCGTGGTCCCGGTCTCCCGCGTCTTGCCCACCTGCTCCAACGGCTCGATGCGCTCCCCTGCGGAGAAAGCGATGGTGTGCTCGGCGCCGTCACGGCGGATGTGCACCTGCAGCCGCGTCGACAGGGCATTGACCACCGAGACGCCAACCCCGTGCAGGCCGCCGGAGTAGCGGTAGCTCTTACTGGAGAACTTGCCGCCAGCGTGGAGCCGGCCGAGGATCACCTCCACGGCCGGGACCCCTTCGGTGGGGTGGGTATCCACCGGCATCCCGCGGCCGTCGTCGCTGACCTCCAGCGAACCATCGGCGTGCAGAGTCACCTCGATACGCCGGGCGTGGCCGGCCACCGCCTCGTCGACGCTGTTGTCGATGACCTCCTGTGCCAGGTGGTCGGGGCGGTTGGTCTCGGTGTACATGCCGGGGCGCCGGCGCACCGGCTCCAGGCCGGTGAGGACTTCGATGTCGGTGGCGTCGTAGGTCTGCTGGGTCTTGGTCGTCATCGGATCACGTGGTCGCGGATCGGGCCATTGAGGGTTCGCGCTCAGGGCGAGCAGTTTCCGGCTCCCGGCGGCAACTTACAAGGGAGCCGTGCACCGGATATCCCGTCCCCCTCCGGGGCACGGGCGCGAGCGGGCACCCTGCCGGCTCGACGCTCATTTGACCACCCCTTGCGGCTCCGTTACTTTTCCCCGTCATGAGTGAGAGCGATTCGCAGGAATCCGCCCCCCAGGGCGACCTCCCCGACTTCGAGCGCTCGGTGGCCGAGCTCGAGGCACTGATCGAACGCATGGAGCGTGGCGAGCAGAGCCTCGAGGAGGCGCTGCGCGACTTCGAGCGGGGCATCCACCTGACCCGCCACTGCCAGAAGGCGCTGGGCGCCGCCGAGCAGAAAGTGGCCATCCTACTCGAGAACAGCGAGGACGGTGATGTCGGCCCGTTTCGACCCGACGATTCTTGAAGCCCTGGAGGCGGCACTGCCGCCACTGCGCGAACGCGCGGAGCGGGCCCTGGAGGCGGCCCTGCCCGCCGCTGAAGCCCACCCGACGGGCCTCCACGAGGCCATGCGCTACGCCGTGCTCGGCGGCGGCAAGCGCATGCGCCCGACCCTGGTCTACGCCACCGGCCGGGCCCTGGACTACACCGGCAGTGGGCTGGACGCCCCGGCCTGCGCCGTCGAGATGATCCACGCCTATTCGCTCGTCCACGACGATCTGCCCGCCATGGACGATGACGACATGCGCCGCGGGCAGCCCACCTGCCACCGCGCCTACGACGAACCGACGGCCATCCTGGTCGGCGACGCCCTGCAGGCCCGGGCCTTCGAGCTGCTCGCCGACGGCGAGCGGGAGGACGCCCCGGCCCCGGCCGCCCGCGCCGGGATGGTGCAGGCACTGGCCCGGGCGGCCGGCTCGCGCGGCATGGTCGGCGGCCAGGCCATCGACCTCGCCTCCGTCGGGCGCCGGCTCGACGCCGCCGAGCTCGAGGACATGCACATCCACAAGACCGGGGCCCTGATCCGCGCCAGTGTCCAGCTCGGCGCCCTGGCCAGTGGCCCGACCTGCGCCGCCACCCTCAACGCCCTCGACCGCTACGCCAAGTGCGTCGGTCTCGCCTTCCAGATCCACGACGACGTGCTCGACGTCGAAGGCGACGCCAAGGCCCTGGGCAAGGAGCAGGGCGCCGACGCAGCCCGGGATAAGCCCACCTACCCGTCAATCCTCGGGCTGCGCCAGTCGCGCGAACTGGCCGAGCGGCTGGCTGGCGACGCCATCGATGCCCTCGACGGGCTGGGCCCCGGCGCCGATGTACTGCGCGGACTGGCCGCCTACTGCATCCAGCGCCAGGCCTGAAAGCCCGCCTTCCCGGACAAAAACCCTGCCGAGACCGTCGGGATCGCCCCTTTACAAATATTTAAACTCGTTCCAAATTCAAACCTACCGCTGGAAGCCGAGACCGAGGCCGCAGAATCATGCTGAACCCCACTTGTCACCCGCCGCACACGACGGGCTCAGACACCAGGAACAAGACCATGGAAGACGTCCAGGGACGAGCCGACACCCGGCAGATCGAGATCAACAAGGTCGGCATCAAGGACATCCGCCATCCGGTGCGGGTCCGCGACCGCACGGGGCGGGACCAGCACACCGTGGCCACCTTCAGCATGTACGTGAACCTGCCGCAACACTTCAAGGGCACGCACATGTCGCGGTTCGTCTCGATCCTCGAGGGCCACGACCGCGAGGTGACCGTCGAGTCCTTCCACGAGATGCTCGCCGAGATGACCGACCGGCTCGAGGCCCATTCCGGGCACATCGAGATGGCGTTTCCCTACTTCGTGAACAAGCAGGCGCCGATCACCGGGGTCGAGAGCCTCATGGACTACGAGGTGACCTTCGTCGGCGAGATCCACGGCGACCGGCACGAAACCTGGGTGCGCGTTGCCGTGCCGATCACCACACTCTGCCCTTGCTCCAAGGAGATTGCCGACCGTGGCGCCCACAACCAGCGCTCGCTGGTCATCGTGACGGCCCTCATGGACGGTTTTGTCTGGCTTGAGGAGCTCATCGACCTCGTCGAGCAGGAAGGCTCCTGTGAGCTTTACGGGCTCCTCAAGCGCCCGGACGAAAAACACGTGACGGAGCGCGCCTACGACAACCCGAAGTTCGTCGAGGACGTGGTCCGGGACATCGCCGGCCGCCTCAACGACGATGAGCGCATCGCCGCGTACTCCGTGACCTCCGAGAACTACGAGTCCATCCACAACCACTCCGCGTTTGCGCTCATCGAGCAGGACAAGCGGGGGCGCTGACCGCGCGGCGACACCGCCCCGGCGCGGCCCGGATCAGCTGCCCCGCCCCGCCCGGGGGGCGACCTCCGCCCCCCGGGCGCCCATTTGATACCAATCAATCGCGACCCGTGCATCGACCGCCTTGAGTGCGTAGCATAGTCCTTGTAGAGTCTCTGACCGTTCGGTCGGTTGGCGAGATGACCGCACCCCGGAACCCGACGTAGGACGCGGAGCCCATGCCCGACAACACCGGTCGCACCGAAGCTGCCGAACGGATCGTCGCCGCTGCCAAGCAACTGTTCGCCCGCGAGGGCTACAGCTCGGTGTCGATCCGCGACATCGCCGAGGCCGCCGAAGTCAGCAAGGCCAATGTCTTCCACCACTTCGCCTCCAAAGAGGAGCTCTACGTGGAGACGCTGCGCCGCTGCTGCGAATCGGCCCGGGCGCTGATCCACGCCTTCGCCGAGGAAGAGACCCGTGACCCGGCACAGCAGCTGCGGGCCTTCGTCCGCGCCGACCTGCACCGCGCCCTGGACGACCCCGATGCCACCCGGCTGGTGCTCGCCGAGGCCTTTGACGCCAATCCGTGTCGCGCCCGGACCCTGGTCGACGAGGTCTTCGGTGCCGACTTCCAGCGCATGACAGAGATCTTCTCGCGCGGCCAGCACACCGGCTCCTGGCGCCGGGACACGAACCCGGCGCTGATGGCGTCACTGATGCTCGCCGCCAACACCTTCTACACCGCTCACCGCGAGGTCCTGCGCCAGCTTCCCGGCGTGGACTTCGCCGACGACCCTGATCAGTACGCGGATCACGTCGTCGACATCCTGCTCGACGGGATCCAAAAGGAGGCCTAAGTGACTGACTGGCACATGCTCGATTCGTCCCCCGAGGCGCCGGCCCGGCCACGCCGGCTGCGGACGGTGGTCGCCATCATCGCCCTGGCCCTGCTCGCTGCCGGCTGTGGCGACGATGCCGGCGACAACGACGGGAACGGCGGCGAGGAGGCGCTTTCGGTGACCTGGATCGAGGCCACCGAGGAACAGGTCCGCGAGGTCCGCAACACCGTCGGCAGCGTCGAGGCCAAGTCGCGCCCGCTGCTCGCCGCCGAGGTCGGTGGCGTCATCGATGCCATCCATGTCGACGAGGGCGCCCGCGTCGAGCGCGGCGACCTGCTCGCCGAGATCGACCGCGAGGACTACGTCGACGACCGGGATGCCGCGGCCGCCGATGTGGCCCGGCTGACGGCGATGGTCGGCGTGCAGGAGCGCAACGTGGCCCGCAACCGGGAACTCTACGAGGACGATCACATCTCCGAGGACGAGCTCGACAACGCCGAGGCCGAACTCGAGGCTCGCGAGGAGGAGCTCGCCTCCGCCCTGGCGCAGTTGCGGCGCGCCGAGCGGGACCTGGAGCGGACCCGGATCCGCGCCGTGGTCAGCGGTGCCGTTGATGAACGCCACATCAGCGAGGGCGACTACGTCACCGCCGGCGACTCGGTCTTCCAGCTCATCAATCTGGATCGGCTCAAGGTCCGCCTGCCGGTCTCCGAGAGCCTGGCCCCGCGGCTCGACAGCGGGACAGAGCTGATCCTGCGCAGCCGCTCCGGCCTGCAGCCAGAGCTGGAGACCACCATCTCGGACCTGCGACCCGGCATCCGCGATGCCACCCGCTCGCTGCAGCTGATCGCCGAGGTGGACAACCCCGGCGGCTGGCGCCCCGGGGCCAGCGCCGAGGCGGAGGTGGTGCTCGATGTCCGCGACGGCCTCGTCCTGCCCAACCAGAGCGTCGTGCGCCGCCCCGCCGGCGAGGTGATCTACGTCCTCGGCGAGGACGGCGGCGCCGTCGAGGAGCGCGCCGTGGAGGTCGGCACCCGCTTCGGGGACCGCGCCGAGATCCGCGACGGGCTGGAGCCGGGTGAGCGCGTCGTCCTCGACGGCGCGGGCTTTCTCACCGACGGCGCCGCCGTGGACGCCGCTCCCCACGAAGGCGACGACGCGGACACGGAGTAACGCACCATGACGCTCTCCGAGCTCTCCATACGCCGCCACGTTCTGGCGGTGATGATCAGCGCGCTGATCGTGCTCATCGGCGCGATCGCCTATCAGGATATCGGCACCGACCGCATCCCCAATATCGACTTCCCCATGGTCAGCGTCACCGTCCACCAGGACGGCGCCGACCCGGAGCTGATGGATTCGGCGGTCACCGACGAGGTCGAACGGGCCGTCAACACCGTCCCGGGCATCGACGACATCCAGTCGGTCTCCCTGCCCGGGACCTCGGTGGTCACCATCCAGTTCGATCTGGAAGTGGACGTGGACGTGGCCTTCAACGAGGTCAACGCGAAGGTCTCCGAGATCGTCCAGGACCTGCCCGAGGAAGCGGAGGCACCGGTCGTCGACAAGGTCGAGATGGACGCCCAGCCGATCATGTGGCTCTCCCTGCAGGGAGATCGCACGGCGCAGGATCTCGACCGCTACGCCCGCAACGAGGTCCGCCCGCAGCTCGAGGGCATCACCGGCGTCGGCGAAGTGCAGATCGGCGGCGCCCGGGAGCGGACCATGCGCCTGGAGGTCGACCCCGACCGCATGGCCGCCCACAACGTCGACGTGCAGACGATCATGCGGGCCCTCGAGGAGGAGCACGCCCAGATGCCGGGCGGCTTCCTGGTCGGTGGCGAGACCGAAGAGATGCTCAAGCTCGACGTCGAGTACCACGACGCCGAAGGACTCGAGCAGATGATCGTCGCCGGGGACGGCGACGAACGCGTGCGCTTTAGCGACATCGGCCGGGTCGAGGACGGCCTGGCGGACATGCGCCAGCTGGCCCGGTTCAACGGCGAGCCGACCATCGGCCTGGGCGTGGTCAAGATCTCCGGGGCGAACACCGTCGCCATCATCGACGAGGTCAAGGAACGCCTGGACGATCAGATCCGTCCCCAGCTGCCGCCGGGGCTGGAGCTGCACATCTCCACCGACGAGTCGCAGTTCATCCTCGAGCAGATCGACTCGCTCTACCTGACCATTGCCCTGGGCATCCTCTTCGCTGCCCTGGTGATGTGGCTGTTCCTGCGCAACCTGCGCTCGACGGCCATCGTCTCGCTGGCCATCCCCGTCTCGCTGATGGCGGCCATCGCGGTGATCCACTTCTTCGGCTACACGCTGAACTCGATCACCATGCTCGGCATGCTGCTGCTCATCGGCGTGGTGGTGGACGACGCCATCGTGGTGCTGGAGAACATCTACCGCCACCGCCAGCAGTACCGGGAAGGCCCCATGGCGTCGGCGATTTCCGGCTCCAACGAGGTTTTCTTCGCGGTCATCGCCTCCACCCTGACGCTGATCTCGATCTTCGGTTCGGTGATCTTCATGGAGGCGATCATCGGTCGGTTCTTCGAATCGTTCGCGGTGGTGGTCGCCTTCGGCGTGCTCGCTTCGAGCATTGTTGCCCTGACCCTGATCCCGATGCTCGCCTCCCGCTTCCTCCACGTACCGGAGCAGGAGGGGGCCTTCTACCGGGCCCTGGAGCAGGGCTTCAAGGCCATCGAGCGGGTCTATCGGTGGGCGCTCGGCTACATCCTGCGTTTCCGGTGGACGACGCTCGGCCTGGCGGCGGTCTTCGCCGTCACCGTCGCGGTGGTCATCGCCCCGCGCCTGGGCGGCGAGTTCGCCCCGGACGAGGACACCGGGGAGTTCATGGTCAATTTCCAGACGCCGCTCGGCTCCGGGATCGAGTACACCGACCGGCAGATGCGCGAGGTCGAGGCTATCCTTGAGGCGCAGCCGGAGGTGGATCGCTACTTCTCGGCCATCGGCATCGGCGACCGCGGGCAGGTCAACCGCGGCATCGCCTTCGTCCGCATGGTCGACCGCGACGAGCGGGACGCTTCGCAGCAGGAGGTGGTGCAGCGGATCCGCCCCAAGCTCGCCGAACTGCCCGGGGTACGCGCCTTCGCCTCCGACGTGCCCTTCGTCCCCGGCCAGCGCGGCGAGCCCCTGCAGTTCGTGGTCACCGGACCCAACGTCGAGGAACTCGGCGATCACGCGCGGGCGATCCAGGAGCGCCTGGAGGCAGTCGACGGCATGGGCAGCATCGACCTGGACCTGGATCTGGAGCTGCCCCAGGTGGAGGTCGAGGTGGATCGGGAGCAAGCCCGGAGTCTGGGCCTGAACGCCCACGACATCGCCCAGACCATCAACGTGCTTGCCGGCGGCTTCGATGTGGCCCGCTTCGACGACGGCCCCGGGGGCCAGGACGGGCGGCGCTACGACATCCGCCTCAAGGCCCAGGAGGACATGATCCGCGACATCGACGACCTGCAGCGGATCCAGCTCCTCTCTGAGCACGGCGAGATGGTGCCGCTGGAGGCGGTGACCACCATGGAGGAGACCTTGGGGCCGGCGGCGATCACCCGCCACAACCTCTCTTACTCGGCGGAGTTCTACGCCGACCCGGAACTACCACTGGCCGAGGCCGTCGAGGAGCTCAACGCCGTGGCCGACGACGTCCTGCCGCTGAACTTCGACGTGGAGCTGGTCGGCCAGGCCGAGGAGATGGAACGGGCCGTCGCCGCCATGCTCTTCGTGCTCTTCCTGGCGGCGACGCTCGTCTATATCGTGCTGGCCAGCCAGTTCAACTCCTTCGTCCAGCCACTGCTGATCATGGCGGCACAGCCGCTGGCGCTGATCGGCGGACTGCTCGGTCTCTGGGTGGGCGGCTTCACGCTGAACATCTACTCGATGATCGGCATGGTGTTGCTCATGGGCCTGGTCACCAAGAACGGCATCCTACTGGTGGATCTAACCAACCAGTACCGCGAGAAGCGGGATCTCTCGATCAACGAGGCCCTGGCCGAGGCGTGCCCCATCCGTCTGCGCCCGGTCCTGATGACCTCGCTGACGCTGATCCTGGCGCTGATCCCGGCGGCGGCCGGCCTGGGTGCCGGGGCCGAGACCAATGCACCGATGGCAGCGGCGATCATCGGCGGTATGATCACGGCCATGCTGCTCACCCTGGCTGTAATACCGGCGGCCTACTCCCTGCTCGAGGGCTACCTCGCGCGGCGGGGCTGGGGCCGGCTGAGCAAGATCGCCGAGGACTACTTCGGATGAGGGGCGGCCCCGGGGGCCTGACGGCCCCCAAGCCCCTGCGAAAAGGACCAACGCCCATGAAGCGAGGCAACACGAGAGCGCAGTTCAGGCTCGCCCCCCGGTTCACCGGCTGGACCCTGGCCGCCCTACTGGCGCTGCCCGGGGCCATCGCCGCCGGTGACAACGGCAACAACGACAACGACGCCGCGGAGGCGGTGGTCGACGCCCCGGTCCCGGTGGAGGACGACGAGGACGCCCTGGCGCCGGCGGAGGTCAAGGAGCGAGACCCGCAACAGGACCTGCTGCAGGTGTACCGGCTGGCCCTGGAGGCGGACCGCAGCCTGGCCGCCGCCCTCAACCGGCGCCGCGCCGCCGACGAGGAGATCGCCCAGGCCCGCTCGCAGTTCCTGCCACAGATCACCGCCTCGGCGGGCTACGAGGACCGCGAGACTGCGATCGACATCGACGGGCAAGCCGATTTCGACGACGAGAGCCGCGGCTGGGACGCCTCGCTGTCGCTGACCCAGCCGATCTTCCGGCGCGGCAACTTCATCGACCTGGAGCGGGCCCGTACCGCCGTGGACCGGGCCGACGTGGAGCTCTCCCTGGCCGAGCAGGCACTGGTGGTGGATGTCACCGAGGCCTACTTCGACGTCCTGCTGGCCCAGGACGAGCAGGCCCTGGTCGAGGCCGAGCTGGCCGCCGTCGAGAGCCAGCTGCGCCGGGCCGAGCGGGCCCTGGAGGTGGGGACCGGCACCCAGACCGACGTCGACGAGGCGCGGGCCGCATTCGACCGGGTGCGCGCCGAGCAGGTGGCCGTGGACAACCAGGTGGAGGTCGCCCAGCAGGCACTGCGCCGGCTGACCGGCGAACTGCCCGGCGAGCTGGCCGGCCTGGGCGAGACGTTCGAGCCCAAGCCGGTGGAGCCCACCGACACCGACCACTGGGTGGACCTGGCCCAGCGCTACAACCTGGAGGTCCAGCTCGCCGAGCGCGACGACCAGTTGGCCCGACACGATGTCGAAAGCCAGCGGGCCGATCGCTGGCCGGAAGTAGAGCTCGAGGCGAGCTACCGCCATTTCGACGGCGAGGAGACCTTCCGGCAGGGTTCGGCCGCGACGGATCCGGAGACCCTTGACCAGATTCAGGACACGCGGACCATCCGCTTACAGGCTTCCATCCCTCTATTCACCGGCGGGGCCATCTCCAGCCGGGTGCGCCAGGCCGAGGCGGAGCGCACCGCGGCCAGCGACGACCTGGCCGATCAGCGCCGGGCCGCTGCCCTGGACGCCCGTTCCGCCTTCCTCGGCCTGACCTCGGAGCTGGAGCGAGTCCGGGCGCTGGAGCAGGCCCTCGTCTCGGCGCGCAGCAACGAGGCCTCGGTGCGTCGCGGCCAGGAGGTAGGTACCCGCACCACCACCGACGTCCTCGACGCCCAGAGCCAACGCTTCGAGACCAAGCGCGACCTGGCTGCGGCGCGTTATGATTACCTGCTGAACTTCGTGCAGCTGCAGGTGGCCGCCGGACTGGCGGTGGACGAGACGGTCATCCGCGAGGTCAACGAACAGCTGCAATCGGTTTCCCGATAACCCCGGATCCCATGAAACAAGCAGCGTGCACGACGACCACGGACGAAGCCCTGCAGGCCCTGCGTGACGCGGGGCTGCGCCTGACCCAGCCGCGGCGGCAGATCGTCGCCACCCTGGTGGCCGCCGATACCCCGCTGAGCCCGCGCGAGCTGCATCAGCAGCTCGGGTCTACGGCGTGCGACCCGGTGACGGTCTACCGCTGCCTGACCGACTTCGAACGCCTCGGGCTCGTGCACCGCCACGAGTTCGGGGACGGCTCCACCCGCTACCAGCTGGTGGAGGCCGACGGCAGCCACCAGCACTACGTCATCTGCCGGCACTGCCAGCGCAAGGACCCCATCCACGCCTGCCCGGCGGACCTCGAAGCCGCGGTGCGCGCCCGCGGCTACGCCGGGGTCAGCCACACCCTGGAGTTCTTCGGCGTGTGCCCGGACTGCCAGCAGGGATCCGATCAGGAGCCGCGGTGAGCGCCTCCCGAGCCACGCGCACTGCCGAGGATCCTGCACGGGCCAAGCGCCGGGTCACCCTGATCGGCGGGGTGATCAATCTCTTCCTCGGCTCCGGTAAGATCGTCGCCGGCTGGCTGGGGCAATCCCAGGCCTTGGTCGTGGACGGGGTCCACTCCCTCTCGGACCTGGCCTCCGACGCCCTGGTGTACGTGGCCGCCACCTACGGGAGCCAAGAAGCGGACAGCGACCACCCGTACGGCCACGCCCGCATCGAGACGGCGGCGACCGCCGGCATCGGCGCGGTGCTCCTGCTGGTGGCCGCCGGGTTCATCTACGACGCGGTACAGCGGCTACTCGTCGCCCCGGAGTCGCTCTGGGTGCCGGGCTGGCTTGCCCTCGGCGCAGCGCTGGCGTCGCTGGTCATCAAGGAGGGCCTCTACCACTACACCCGGTGGGTGGCCAACCGGGCGCACTCGAACCTCATCCACGCCAATGCCTGGCACCACCGCT
Source organism: Halorhodospira sp. 9628 (assembly GCF_022228075.1). Classification (NCBI taxonomy): domain Bacteria; kingdom Pseudomonadati; phylum Pseudomonadota; class Gammaproteobacteria; order Chromatiales; family Ectothiorhodospiraceae; genus Halorhodospira; species Halorhodospira sp. 9628. Next base: position 42,291 of record NZ_JAJNRF010000014.1, on the reverse strand, counting down.
CCGATGCCCTCTCCTCCGTGGTGGTCATCGGCGGCATCATCGGCGTATTCCTGGGGCTACCGTGGCTGGACGCCGTCGCCGCCATCGTGGTGGCACTGATGCTCGCCCACGTGGGGATCCGCTTCGCCTGGCGCTCGGTCTGCGAGCTGGTCGATACCGGCCTCGATCCGGAGCAGGTGGCGCGCATCGAGGGACTGGTCGGCGAGATCGACGGGGTTCGCGACGTTCACGGCCTGCGCAGCCGGCACATGGCCGAGGAGGCACTGATCGACCTGCACATCCAGGTGGACCCGCGGCTGAGCGTCTCCGAGGGCCACCGGATCAGTGAGGCCGTGCGCCGGCGCCTCATCGAGGACATCGGCGTGGTCACGGAAGTGCTGGTGCACGTCGACCACGAGCCGCCGCACTGGGACGAGGCCACCGCCGCCCTGCCCCTGCGCAGCAAGGTCGAGCGCGACCTACAGACCGCCTGGTCGGGCATCCAGGGGGGCGACAGCGTCGAGCGCGTCGACCTGCACTATATGGAGGGACGCCTGGAGGTGGAACTCCACCTGCCCTGGGGCCCGGACTGCGACACTACCGCCCTGCACCAACGTGCCACCCAGCTGGCCGCAGCCGCCGAGGGCCTGGCCTACGTCAGCGCCTGTCGGGTCCACTTCATCGGACGCTGAGCGGGGGCTCGGCCAAAGCAGCCAGTTGCTCGCGCAGCGCCAACATGTGTTCCTCCCAGTAGCGGGGCTCGGCGAACCAGGGGAAGGCCTGCGGGAACGCCGGATCCTCCCAGCGCTCCGCCAGCCAGGCGGCGTGGCGCATCAGCCGCAGGGTGCGCAGGGGCTCGATCAGGTGCAGCTCGCGCGGGTCGAGCTCACAAAAGGTCCGGTACCCCTCCAGGACCGCCTCGAGGAACGACTCCTGCTCGGCCCGCTCGCCGGGAAGCAGCATCCAGAGATCCTGGACGGCCGGCCCGGTGCAGGTGTCATCCAGGTCCACCAGATGGAACCCGGCCTCGGTCTGCAGCACGTTCCCCGGGTGGAAATCGCCGTGCACGCGGATCGGGCGCACCGCCCCGGCACGCTCCCAGCAGGCGCTCACCGCCTCGAGGAGATCCTCGGTAAGGGTGGCGTAGGCCTCCTCCAGGTGCGGCGGCAGCCAGTTGCCGGCCAGCAGCCGGTCCCGGACCCGCCGGCCGTGATCCCCCGGGTCGAGGGCGGGACGATGGGTGAAGGCACCGCCCCCGCCGACGACATGGATGCGACCCAGGTAGGCGCCCAGGCGGCGAAGCACGTCGCGGTTGTCCACCTCCAGCATGCGCCCGCCCCGCATGGGATACAGGGCGATGCGGAAGCCGTGGCTGTGGGCCAGGGTGCTCGCTCCACAGCGCATGGGCGCCACCACCGGCACCTCGGCGGCGACCAGCTCCTCGCTGAAGGCGTGCTCCTCGAGGATCTGCGCATCGTCCCAGCGCCCGGGGCGGTAGAATTTGGCCACCACGGCCGGGCCGTCCTCCACCCCGACCATGTAGACCCGGTTCTCGTAGCTGTTCAGTGCCAGCAACCGGCCGTCGCTGCGCACGCCGCCGACGGCCTCGACGGCATCGAGGACGGTGTCGGGACCGAGGGTCTCGAACGGGTGGCGCGTATCCATGAACCGGCTCCTACAGCTGGGTGTGGGCGACGACGGTCGTCCGGGGGACGGCCCCGGCCCCGCAGTCAGGGTAGCCCGCGGGCTGGTCGGCCGGCTATCCTTGGCCCTTTGAAAGGTCAAGCAGGTGGGAAACCCCATGCGCATGCAGAACGTCGAACGCGGGCCGATCGCGCGGGTCGCGGGCGTCATCGGGGCCATCGCCGTCATCGCCCTGGCGGCAACGCTCGGGATCGTCGTGCTGGCGGTGATGCTCGGTCTGGCCCTCATCGGTGCCGTGATCATCGCCGCCCGCACGTGGTGGCTACGCCGCCAGATGCGTCGCGCCGCCGCCCGCGGCGAAGGCTTCGACCCGGCACGCCGATCCGGCACGCCGACCCGTGGCCGGATCATCGAGGGCGAGTACAGCCGCGGCTCAGAGGACGATCCGCGTCATCCGCGGCGCTGAGTTGAGCCCGCCCCGGCAAAAGCGGCAGGAACCGCCGCGCCCCCGGGAGCGACCCGTTCGCCATAGGGGAGCAGAGACGGCGTGAAGGATCGTTTCACGGTCACCATCACCGACTTCCGCGGCGCCCGCCACTATTCGCTGCACCAGATCGCCAAGCGCTTCGCGCTGGCCCTGGCCGGCGGCTTGGCGCTTGTGCTGCTCGCAGGCGCCCTCGCCCTCCATGCGCTCAACGACAAGATCACCGAACTGAACCAGGTCCGCGCCGACAAGGCCGAGGCCGCCCGCCAGATCGAGCGGCGCAACGAGGAACTCCGCGAGCTGGTCAGCGAGCGGGAGCAAGAGATCCACCGCATGGATCTCGAGCTCGGCCACATCGAGACCCTGGTCGGACTCGATCCCCAGCCGGAGGCCAAGCGCCGCGAGCGGCTCGACACCGCCGGCCAGACGGCGCTCGAGAAGGCGCTGATGTTGCGAACCATCCCCAGCGGCTGGCCCCTCCAAGAGGAGTCACGAATCACCAGCGGCTACGGCTGGCGGACCCATCCGGTGACCGGCGAGCGCTCGTTCCACGCCGCGGTCGATCTGCGCGCACCGGTGGGCGAGAAGATCGTCGCCACCGCCGACGGGGTAGTCAACTTTGCGGCCAAGCACCAGGGCAGCGGGCTCGGCAAGCTGGTCATCCTCGCCCACGATTTCGGTTTCCAGACCCACTACGCCCACCTGAGCCGGATCGAGGTGGAGACCGGCGAGTTCGTCGAAGAGGGCGATGTCATTGCCCGCTCCGGGGCCACCGGCAATGTCAACGGCCCCCATCTGCACTACGAGATCTGGCACACCCAGCGCAAGCTGAACCCGGAACCGTTTCTGGACTGGAGCCTGGAGAACTATGAAGAGCTCTTTGAAGAAGAGGGCCGCGTAAAATGGGAATCATTGGCAAAGGGGATCAATCGAAGAGCCGAAGCCCTGGAACGACAGTTATCTGCGACGGCACGCGACTGGTCGGAGAACTGACCCTGGAGTCGAACCTGCACCTGGACGGGCAGATCAAGGGCACCATCGTCTCGGACCATGACGTGAGTATCGGCCACACCGGCCGCTTCGAGGGCAATATCAAGGCCCACCGTCTGCTGGTCAGTGGCTACGTGGAAGGCGTGATCGACTGCGCCAGCCTCGAGATCGTCGCCGAGGGGCGCGTCTTCGGCGAGCTCCACAGCGACGACTTCATCATCGAGGCCGGCGGCCAGTTCCTCGGCGAGAGCCATCCGCGGCGCGAGGTGCCACTGGCCGCCTTGCAGCATGAAGCCGGCCGGGAGTCGCAACTGACCGGGCCGGAACAGGCGCAGGCGCCAGCACAGGCGGAGACCGGGGCCGATACCGAGGCCGGGGCCACCCCGACGACGGACACCCCGCCCGAGCCCGAACCGGAACCGCCGCGTGCCGACCCCAGGCCCGAGCCGCACCGGGAGGAAGCGCACGGCCCGGCGGAGGAACCTGAGCAAGCGCAGGGAAGGCAGGAGCAGGAAGAAGAGGAGCCGTCGCGCAATGTCCGCCCCCAGCCGAGGCAGACGTTCTGGGGGCGGCGCTGATCTGTGGCGGGCCCGCCGGCGGCGTGTGCTAGCATGGCCGGTATCCGCCTGGGGGATTCAGGGTTTCTGAGCGCCCAGACAGAGACGGCGAACGGGCAACAGAGGGGGAGACGCCGTGGAACGTTGTATTGGCCTGGACATGGGGTACGGGTTCATCAAGATCGATGACGGCCGCGAGGGGCACGTATTCCCCAGCGTCGTCGGCGAGGGCGAGTCGGGCATGCCGATGTCCCTGGGCGTGGCCCAGCGCAGCGGCAGCAGCGAGCTGCGCATCACCTACGGTGGTAAGAGCTATCTGCTGGGCGACTACGCCATCCGCCACTCGCGCCTGGCGCACCGGGGACTGTCGCCGACCCGCGCGGAGGGGGACGACCTCAAGATCCTCTTCCTCGGCGCCCTCAGCCTCTACGCCCGCGAGACGGTGAACAACTTCCACGTGGTCACCGGCCTGCCACCAGGCCGCATGCACATGGCCGACGACCTGGTCCGCCAGCTGCGCGGCGACCACGAGGTCATCCGCCACGTCGGCCCGAGCCGCTTCGGGGTCAGCATTCGGCTCGAGAACATCGAGGTGGTCCCGCAGCCGGTGGGCAGCTTCTGGGCCGAGGTCCTCGACGACCGCGGGCAGATCCGCGGCGATCACCCGCTGCTCAACGGCCGCGTCGGCATCATGGACATCGGCTTCCGCACCAGCGACTTTGCCACCGTGATCGACGGCGAGTACTCCCCGGGCTTCTGCAAGACGGTGCCGCTGGGGATCTCCTTCGGCTACGAGGAGATCGCCCAGGAACTCTCCACCCAGTACGGGCTCGAGCGCGAGCAGTACACGCTGGACGAGGCCATCATCCAGGGCCAGGTCAACGTCAACGGGCGACCGGTAGACATCGTCGAGCTCCGCGACCGCATCTTCGGCGACATCGCCACCAAACTGCTGGTCGAGGCCCGCTCGATGTGGCAGATCCAAGAGTACGACCACATCATCATCACCGGTGGCGGTGGCCGGGTGCTCGAGCGCTACCTCCGGCCCGAGCTCTCCCAGGCCCAGCTGGCGCAGGACTCCGTCACCGCCAATGCCCGCGGCTACTTCAACTGGGCCTATTTCAACGCCCAGCAGCGCGCCGCGGAGATGGGCCACGCCGCCGAGCAGGAGGCCCCGCAGGAGGACTACCGTTCCGGCAGCTACGGCACCGGCAGTACCACCTACAGCCGCGGGGGCGACAGCGGCGGGGACGGCGCGGCCGTGCCGCCAGCCCGCAGCGGCAGCGAGGGCTGACCGCCTCCCGCTGGGGCCCACGCCCCGGCGAGCGGATCGGACCGAGGGGCCGCGCCGCCTGGCGCGGCCCCTTTTTGTTTGGCGTGGGTCAATCTGCTGTTGCAACGCAACACGGGTGGTGCTATGTTGCATCGCACAAGGCATGGCGAGCGGTCATGCCTCGAGCAGCTTCAACAAGGAGAGAGACCCATGCAAGACCAGCTCAACAAGACCATGCAGCAGTTCCAGAAGATGATGGAGCCGAGCCGCAAGCTCAACGCGCTGCTCCTCGACCACGCCGAGAAGGTCGCTCACCTGAACCTGGAGGCGGCGCGCTCCTACACCGACCTGGCCATGGAGCAGATGCGCAAGGCCATGGAGGTCCGTGATCCGGAGAGCTTCCAGAACTACCTGAACGACCAGGGCAAGGTCGTGCAGACGATGAGCAACAAGTTCACCGAGAACGCCAGCACCCTGGCCGACATCAGCAAGAACATGGGCGAGGAAGTGCAGAAGATCGCCCAGGAGAACGTCACGGCCATGACCGAGACGATGCAGGGCCAGGCCGAGAAGGCCACCGGCAAGGGCCGCAGCGCGGGCAGCAGTGCCAGCGGTGGTGCCTCGGCGGGTGGCAGCGGCAGTGGCTCCGCCGCCTCCGGCAGCAGCAGCAAGAAGTCCGCGTAACCCCTCCGGGGATTCGCGACAACGGAGCCGGTGCCCCGCGGGGCGCCGGCTCCGTTTCGTTCAGCCCCCTCAACGGGGCACCGGGGGGGGTTCAGCCGGTTTCCCGGGCAATGGCCCGGGCACCGATGTCCCGCCGGTAAAACACCCCCTCCCAGTGGATGGCGGCGACACCGCGATAAGCGGCCTGTTGCGCAGCAGCCACACGCTCGCCCAGGGCGCAGCAGCAGAGCACCCGACCGCCGTTGGTCACCACCCGGCCGTCGGCGTCGAGGGTCGTGCCCCCGTGGAAGACCTTGCAGCCGGTGTGCTCGGCGTCGTCGAGCCCTTCAATGACATCGCCCCGCTCCACCGGCCCCGGATAGCCGGCCGCCGCCATCACCACGCCGACCGCCGGGCGCGGATCCCAGCTCAGCGCCACCTCCGGCAGCCGGCCGTCGAGGGCAGCCCGGCAGAGCTCGGCGAAGTCCGCATCCAGGCGCATCAGCAGGGGTTGCGCCTCCGGGTCGCCCAGGCGGCAGTTGTACTCGAGGACGCGCGGATGGCCCTCGTCGTCGATCATCAGCCCGGCGTAGAGAAACCCCTTGTAGGGCCGCCCCTCGGCGGCCAGCCCGCGGACCGTGGGCCGGATCACCTCGTCCATGACCCGCTGGTAGAGCCGTTCATCCATCAGCGGCGCCGGCGAGTACGCGCCCATCCCCCCGGTGTTCGGACCCTCATCACCGTCGTCCCGCGGTTTGTGATCCTGAGAGCTGGCCATCGCCACCACATGCTCGCCGTCGACCAGGGCGATGAAGCTCAGCTCCTCGCCCTGCAGGCACTCCTCGACCACGACGCGCGCACCGGCGTCCCCGAAGGCCTGGCCTGAGAGCATGCGCTCGGCGGCCAGCAGGGCGGCATCCTTGGTCGCCGCCACCTCGACACCCTTGCCCGAGGCCAGCCCATCGGCCTTGATGACCATCGGCGCGGGGTGTTCCCGGATGTAGTCGGTGGCCGCGCCCAGATCGTCAAAGGTCCGGTAGGCCGCCGTGGGGATCCCGTGACGGGCCATGAAGGCCTTGGCGAAGGCCTTGGAGCCCTCCAGCTCCGCGGCGGCCGCGGTCGGGCCCAGACAGGGGAGCCCCGCCTCCTGGAACGCGTCCACCACCCCGGCCACCAGCGGTGCCTCGGGCCCAACCACCGTAAAGGCCACCGCTTGTTCCCGGGCCTGCTGGACCAGCGCCGGGACGTCCTCCGCGCCAACCTGGATGTTCCGGACCCCGGGCTCGCGGGCGGTGCCGGCGTTACCGGGGGCGACGAGCACCTCTTCGACCTGCGCCGAGCGCGCCAGGGCCCAGGCCATGGCGTGCTCGCGACCGCCCCCTCCGATAACCAGTACCTTCATCCTCTACCTCGCTTGGCCGCGTTCAGTGGCGGAAGTGGCGCATCCCGGTGAAGACCATGGCCAGGCCATGCTCGTCGGCGGCGTCGATCACCTCTTGGTCGCGCATCGAGCCACCGGGCTGGATGAGCGCCGCGGCACCGGCCTCGGCGGCCTGATCGACTCCGTCCCGGAACGGGAAGAAGGCGTCGGAGGCGAGCACCGAGCCCTGCAGGGCGAGCCCCGCATCCGACGCCTTCTCGCAGGCGATCCGGGTACTGAACACGCGGCTCATCTGCCCGGCCCCCACACCGAGGGTGCGCTGCCCGCCCGCAAAGACGATGGCGTTGGACTTGACGTGCCGCACCACTTCCCAGGCGAAGCGCAGGTCGGCCCATTCGGCGTCGGTGGGCTGACGCCGGGTGACCACCCGCAGGTCGGCCGGATCGACCACTGCGGTGTCTCGATCCTGGACCAGGAGACCGCCGCGCACCCGCTTGAGCTCCAGATCTGCGCCAGCCTTCCGCGGCCAGCGGCCGGTCTGCAGCACGCGCACGTTGGCCTTGGCGGAGAAGCGCGACAGGGCCTCGTCGGTGACCGCCGGGGCAATGACCACCTCCACGAACTGGCGATCCAGGATGGCACCGGCCAACTCGGCGTCGACGGTGTCGTTGAAGGCGATGATGCCACCGAAGGCCGAGGTCGGGTCGACCTCGAAGGCCCGGTCGTAGGCCTCGCGCAGGGTCTCGGCACAGGCCACACCGCAGGGGTTGGCATGCTTGACGATGACACAGGCCGGCGCCTCGAACCCCTTGACGCACTCCAGCGCGGCATCGGTATCGGCGACGTTGTTGTAGGACAGGGCCTTGCCCTGGAGCTGGCGCGCCGTGGCGACGCTGGCCTCACCGGGGGTGACGTCACGGTAGAAGGCAGCGGACTGATGCGGGTTCTCGCCATAGCGCATATCCGCGATCTTCTCCACCTGCAACGTCCAGATACCCGGGAAATCGCCCTGCTGCTCACCCTGCTCGTCGCGCTGGCTCAGGTAGGCGGCGATGGCGCCATCGTAGCGTGCGGTGTGGCTGAACGCCCGGGTTGCCAGGTGGTGACGCAGGGCCCGGCTGGTCCCGCCCAGGCGCTGGACTTCGTCCAGGACCCGATCGTAGGCGGCAGCCTCGGTGACCACCGCCACATCGGTGTGGTTCTTGGCCGCGGCACGGATCATGGCCGGCCCGCCGACGTCGATGTTCTCGATGGCCTCGGCCAGCGTGCAATCCTCGGCGGCGACGGCCTGCTCGAAGGGGTAGAGGTTCACGCAGAGCAGGTCGATGGGCCCGATGCCGTGCTCGTCCATGACCGCGTCGTCCGTGCCGCGCCGCCCCAGCAGCCCGCCGTGGATGCGCGGATGCAGGGTCTTGACCCGGCCATCCATGATCTCCGGGAAGCCGGTCTCGGCCGAAACCTCACGCACCGGGATACCGGCCTCGCCCAGCAGGCGGGCCGTACCACCGGTCGAGAGGATCTCGACGCCTTGCTCATGCAGGGCCCGGGCGAAGCCCTCCACCCCGCTCTTGTCGGAAACGCTGATCAAGGCCCGCCGCAGGGGCCGCACGCCGTCGTTGGTCGCCATATTGGATTGTCCGGGTTGTTCAGTTGTAGTCGATGCCGTGATCGCGCAGCTTCTTGCGCAGGGTCGCCCGATTAAGGCCGAGCAGCTGCGCAGCCCGCGTCTGATTGCCAGAGCAGTAGTCCATCACCGACTCGAGGAGCGGAACCTCCACCTCGTTGAGCACGAGCCGATAGAGACCATTGCAGTCGTGCCCGTCCAGCTCCCTGAAATAGTCATCCAGGGCGCGACTGACCGCCTCGCGGATGGGCCCCCCCACCTCGCCGTCGCCGCCCCTGCCAGGACCCTGTCCGGGACCGGGTCCCTTGCCGTCCTGCATGCATCACCCCCATTCATGTCTGTCTGGAAGGATAACAGAGCCGACCGGCGGCCCCCCGGGCCCTGGCGGCCCTACTCGACCGGTCGGAATGACAGCGAGAAACTCTCGGCCCCGCCGTCGGGCTCTGCCACGTAGAGTTCCACCGGGATCCGAGCCCCCGGCTCCATGCCCGCGCCCAGGCGCGCCCGCAGACGGCTGTCGGCCACGTAGTCCTCAGGGCGAACCCAGCGCTCGCCGGTCACGTGGCCGTCCAGATCCCGCAGTGTCAGCCGCATCTCGGGATAGGGCAGGCGCCGCTCGCCGGTGTGCACCAGCACCCCGCCGAGCATCAGCGCATCGTCCCGACGCGGATCCGGCTCCAGCCAGCGCTCCTCGACCTCGATGACGTCGTAGCTCGCCGCGGTCTCCAGCTGGCAGTCGTACACGGCGCAGACCGCCGAGAGCCACGCCCGCGTCCCGGGCAGCTCGAGCAGCTGCGCGCGGTAGAGGTACGAGCCATGGACCAGGGCCGCCGCCAAAACCAGCACGCCAGCGGCGGTCATCCAGAGGCGCCGCTTGGGCCTCGTGCCAGCCCCCGGGGCGCGGGCGGGACGCTGCCCGGCACGCAGCTCGGCCAGGACCTGCTCCCAGTCGGCCTCGGACCCCCCCGGTTCGGCTGCCCGATCCGCCGCCTCCGGGCCGGAACCTGCGCGCTCCCCCGCGGTCGAGCGCTCACCGACGAGGGCCTGCAGGTCCACCGGCCGATCGCCGCTGTCGTCGGGCAGCAGTCGGCCGATGGCCGACATCTGCGGTCCCAGGGCGGGGATGCGCACCTCGTCCCCACCGGCGGACCGGGACGGCGGGGCCCCGTCGGTCGTCGCGGCACCCGGCTCGCCGGGCAAGTCCTCGCTCAGCGCCTGAACCGCGTCGAAGGTGGTCTGGCACAGGCCACAGGTAACCCGACCGCGCGCCTGGCGAAGCTGCCACGCACGCAGCGCGAAGATCGTCCCGCATCCAGGGCACTGGGTGTACACGGGCTTCCCTCGTTGTTGGAAAATCCGGCGACCGACGTTCAGGCGGTGCGGGTGCCGCTGACCAGCACCCAGTCGCCGCGAGTCTGCAGCGCATCCCAGGCGATGCTGCCCTGGAAGGCATCCATGACCTGCTGCTCCTGCCCCAGGAGGATCCCGGAGAGCGCCAGGCGCCCACCGACGCGAACGCCGCTACGCAGCTCACCGGCCAGCTCCACCAGCGTCGATGCAAGGATATTGGCGACGAGGAAATCGGCGCAATACGCCGGCCGCTGATCGACGGCGTACGCCGGGACCCAATCGGCGACACCGTTGCGCTCGGCGTTGTCGCGGCTGGCGATCACTGCCTGGGGGTCGTTATCGACGGCCATGCAGCGGGCCGCGCCCAGACGTACCGCAGCCACGGCCAGGACGCCAGAGCCGGCGCCGAAATCGAGGCCGTCACGCCCCTGGATCGGCTCGCCATCAAGCCACTGCAGGCACAGCGCCGTGGTCTCGTGGGTGCCGGTGCCGAAGGCCAGCCCCGGGTCGAGGTGGATGGCCACGGCGTCGCGCGGCAGCTCCGGCTCGCTCCCGGTGGGGACGATCCAAAGCCGCTCGCCGAAGGCCATGGGGCGGAAGTGGTCGAGCCACTCGCGCTCCCAGGCACGATCCTCCAGCGTCTCCGCCTGCCAGCCTTGCAGACGTTCGCCCAGCTGCCCGGCGAGCAGCTTGTAAAGGTCCTCGGGATCGGTCCCGGCAGGAAACAGCGCGGCAACTCGAACCCTCTCCCACATCGGGTGCTCGCCCACGCCGGGCTCGAGGAGCACGGTGCCGTCATCGGCCTGGTAGGTCTGGGACAGCGCCCCGGCCAGTTCCAGGGCGCCATCCACGGCATCGAGGTCGCCGGCGGCGACCTCCAGCGTCACCTGCAGCTGCGCCACGACTCAGGAACCTTGTCGCGGGGTCGGGGGAACCACGAAGCAGGCGGCCTGCTCGCGGGTATAGAAGCAGCCGTCGCGCTCGAACCCGGAGACCACCCTCTGCTTCACCGCGATGACCCGACCGCGGTCGTCGCGTTCGCTGATCAGCTCCTCGGGCAGACCGTCGAGGCGGTGAAAGGGGGCCGGCTGCCCGTTCCCGCTGCAGGAGAGGTAGATCGTCCCCGTCTCGGTGTCCAGGAAGGCCGGGCGGAAGCCGTGGTCCCGGTTGCAAGCGCTGACGCCACCGGTCCCCTGGAACGTGGCGTTCTCACACTTGAGTCGCTCTGCCGTAAGGGCGCGAGCCATCGCTCACCACCTCCGAACGTCGATACCGCTTCACGGGTTATCGGCCGCTCCACTGGCCCCCTGAGTCGGGCAACGCTCCCTGCGTTGCTACTGATTCCGGTAGTTGGACACCGCGTGCTCGATCTCGGCTCGCGCGGCGTCGGCGCCCTTCCAGTCGCGCACCTGAACCCACTTGCCGGGCTCAAGATCCTTGTAGTGCTCAAAGAAGTGGCTAATCTCCTGCAGCAGGCGCGGCGGCAGGTCGTCGGGCCCCTTCACCTCGCTGTAGTCGGTGGTCAGCTTGTCCACCGGAACCGCAATCAGCTTGGCATCCTCGCCGGACTCGTCCGCCATCTCCAGCACACCCACCGGGCGGCAGCGGATCACCGAGCCGGGCTGCAACGGCAGGGGGGTGATGACCAGGGCGTCTACCGGATCGCCATCATCGGCCAGCGTCTGCGGCACAAAGCCGTAGTTGCACGGATAGTGCATGGCCGTGGCCATGATGCGATCGACGGTGAGCGCACCCGTCTCCTTATCCACTTCGTACTTCACGGGGCCGCCGTGGAGCGGGATCTCGATGACGACGTTGATATCGTCCGGAATCGACCGCCCGGCGGGCACGGAATCGAGGCTCATGCAGTTACTCCGTTCAGTAGAGGACGTTTGCGTATCGAGGAACGGTTCGACAGGGGCGAACTGTAACGCCGTTGCTGCGCCGCGGCAAGCAAGGCCGCGGCGCAACCGGCCGCCCCGTAAGGGGCCCTATGCCAGCGCACCCCGGCGTCGACGTCAACCGGCGGCATCGTGCCGCCATGCCATGCGGTATGATTGGGCCGAACAACCACCCAGGGGGAGAGCATGGGTCCTTTGCTGCAGAAACTGGTGGGGATCTGCCTCTTTCGCGACGGTCCCCAGGATCTGCCCTACTCGGCCACGCACCTGCTCGGGTTGATCGGGGCGAGCATGATCCTAACCTACATCGCCGCGGACAACCTCCCGGACACGGGCACCGTCGGCCTGCAGGTGGTGGTCGCGACCGGCTTCAGCCTGGCCTTCCTCTACGCCCTGCTCCTGCTGCGCGGACTAACGCCGCGCTTCACCCAGAGCGCCACGGCGATGTTCGGCACCGACGTGCTGATCGGCATCCCGGTCACACTGATGACCTTCCCCATCGCCGCCTACGGCGCGGAGCAGGCCCAGGGCGCCGCCGCCGGCATCCTCTTGCTCTGGTTCTGGCAGGTGGCCATCCTCGGGCACATCTTCCGGCATACGCTGGAGATGCGCCTGGCGCTCGGCATCCTCCTGGCGCTGGCGTACAGCTTCCTCAGCTTTCAGGTGGTCCAGCTGGCCGCCGACTGATCGGGACGGTCCATGAAGATACACATCCTCGGTATATGCGGCACGTTCATGGGCGGCGTCGCCCTCCTCGCCCGGGAGAGCGGGCACGCGGTGGACGGCAGCGACAGCGCGGCGTGGCCACCGATGAGCGACATCCTCGACCAGGCGGGCGTCCCGGTCCGACCCGGCTACGACGCCGCCCACCTGGAACCCGCCCCGGACCGGGTGGTCATCGGCAACGCCCTCTCCCGCGGCAACCCGGCTGTCGAGCACATCCTGGACCGCGGGCTGCCCTACCAGTCCGGTCCCGCGTGGCTGGCAGAGAACGTCCTCAACGGCCGCTGCGTGGTAGCCATCGCCGGCACCCACGGCAAGACCACCACCGCCTCGATGACTGCTTGGGCCCTGGAGCGCTGCGGCCTCGACCCGGGCTATCTGATCGGCGGCGCCCCGGGGTTCAGCGAGCGCTCCGCCCGGCTAGGCACCGGTTCGCCCTTCGTGGTGGAGGCCGACGAGTACGACACGGCCTTCTTCGACAAGCGCGCCAAGGTCGTCCACTACCAGCCCCGCGTCCTGCTGCTGAACAATCTGGAGTACGACCACGCCGACATCTACCCGGATCTGGAGGCCATCGCCACGCAGCTCCACCATGCGGTGCGTACCGTCCCCGGCAACGGCCGCGTGCTCATCAACGGCGATGACCCCAACCTGCCCGCCGTCGTCGCGCGCGGCTGCTGGTCGCGGCTGGAGCGAATCGGCTTTGGCGCCGACAATGACTGGCGCATCACCGCCGACGACGGCCCTGACGCCGGCGCCGTACTCCTGCACCGGCGCACTCCGCTCGGCCCGCTGCATCCGCCGCAGCCGGGCCGCCACAACCTGGCCAATGCCGCGGCGGCGGTGGCGGCTGCCGCCGGGGCCGGGGCAGATCCGACCACCGCCCTGGAAGCCGTGAACGCCTTCCCCGGCGTCCGCCGCCGGCTGGAGGTGCGCGGCCGCGTCGGCGGGGTCGAGGTCATCGACGACTTCGCCCACCACCCCAGCGCCGTGGCCGCCACCCTGGAGGCCCTGGCCGCCCCGGGGCGGCGACTGCTGGCCGTGCTGGAGCCGCGCTCGAACACCATGCGCCTGGGCATCCACCGCCGGCAGCTGGCCGACGCCCTGGCCCGCGCCGACCACGCCTTCGTGTTGACCCCACCGGACCTGCCCTGGTCCGTCCCCGAGGCCCTGGCACCACTGGGAGGGCGCCTGCATACCGCCGCCGAGGTCGACCACCTGGCCCGGCTCGCCCTGGCCGAGGCGCGCCCTGGCGACCGCCTGGTGGTGATGAGCAACGGCGCCTTCGGCAACATCCACGAGCGACTGCTGGCCGGCCTGGAGGCCGGGAGCGCCCCGGCATGAGCGGGGTCAGCGTCGCCCTAACCGGGGCCTCTGGCCTGCAGTACGGTCTGCGCCTGGTGCAGACCCTCGCCGGGGCGGGCGAGACCGTCCATCTGCTGGTCTCCGATGCTGCCCGGGTGGTTGCCGGACTGGAGACGGACACGCCGCTACCCCGGCGCAGCGCCGAGTTGCACCGCCAACTGGTCGGGGCCCTAGACATCGATCCGGCGCGGCTCCACGTCTACAGTGATCAGCAGTGGACCGCACCCCTGGCTTCCGGCTCGGCAGCCCCGCAACGCATGGTGGTCTGCCCCTGCACCACCGGCACCCTGGCGGCGATCGCCGGCGGACACTCGGACAGCCTGATCGAGCGCGCCGCCGATGTGGTACTCAAGGAGCGCGGTCAACTGGTGGTGGTTCCGCGGGAGACCCCGCTCTCGGCGATCCACCTGGAGCATATGCTGTCCCTGACGCGGCTCGGCGTGGTGGTCCTGCCGGCCAACCCGGGGTTCTACCATCGGCCGCAGCGGGTCGAGGACCTGATCGACTTCGTCGTGGCACGGATCCTGGACCACTTGGATGTGGCCCACGACCTGGGCCCCCGCTGGGGCAAGGAGAGCGACTGATGGACGATGAGCTGCCGCTGTTCCCTCTGCGTACAGTGCTTTTCCCGGGTGGGCGACTGGAGCTGCGCATCTTCGAGCGCCGCTATCTGGATCTGGTCACCTACTGCCTGCGCAACGACAACACCGGCTTCGGCATCTGCCTGATCGAGAATGGCGGCGAGGCGGGGCTGCCGGCCCGTCCCCACGCCGTGGGGACGGAGGTGCGCATCATCGACTGGGACCAGCGCAGCGACGGTCTGCTGGGGATCACCGTCGAGGGACAGCGGCGCTTCGAGATCCTTGAGCGGCAGACCCCGACGGGGAAGGTGCAACAGGCGCAGGTGCGCTGGCTGACCGACCCGCCGGCGCCGCAACTGGACGCCGAGCTCCGCCCGCTGGCCGATCTGCTGGAGCGAATCCTCGATCAGATCGGCGGCCTGTACGGGGCCATGCCCCGCCAGCTCGATGATGCCGGCTGGGTCAGCGCGCGGCTATCGGAGCTGTTGCCGATCCCCACCGAGGCGAAGCAGCAGCTGCTGGAGATCGACGCCCCGGAGGAGCGCCTGGAGCTGCTGCGCCGGGCCCTGGAGCAGGACTCGCCGCCCCGCGGCGACGCCGACTAGCCCCACGCACCGGGCGTTGCGGTGTGCCCCCCGAGGCCGGGGCCTTTGAGCGTGCCGAGCCGCGCAGCCCCGGCGGGGGGCCAGCGCGAACCTTTCCGGTTCGCGCTGGTCAGCGAGGTTTTGTCCGAGCGGCGCGACCGCGCCGCGAGTTAAGCGAGCGGCCCCGCCGGGGCGAGCAGCGCAGGGGACCCCGCCGCCAGGCGGGGCGCGCTCATCAGGCCCCGGCCTCGGGGGGCACACCGCAACGCCCGGCGGGGGGGGTCAGCGACCAGCGTCGCCGGACAGGGCCCGGGCGGGCAAGATGCGGATCGGCTGTGCCGGCTCCAGGATGCGTAGATCCCCCGTGGTCAACAGCCGATCCACCACACGGATGCGCTCACCGGGTGTCACCGGCCGAGACTGGATCGCCGCCACCGGCCAGCCGCTCTGGAGGCGCTCCACCTCCAGGCTGACCAGCCACACCGATGCCGCCTCGCCCGTGACGCTCATCGGCGCCGGCCACAGGCGCAGTACCAACCGTCGCTCCGAATCGGCCGGTATCACCCGAATCAGCGCCGGCAGACGCCCCCGGTACCAGCGCGGCAGCGGCGCCATTCGGTACAGATCCGGCTCCGGCTGCAACCAGCGCAACGCCCCGTAGAGGCGGCGCTGGGGCTCCTGCCAGCCGGCTTCATCGAGCCGGGCAACCAGTGTCTCCGGCTCCGCCAACCACTGCAGGTCCACCGCACGGCGGCCGCCGTCAAGCCAACGCAGTTCCCGTCCGAACGGGTGCGCCGGCCCCACCTCCAGCCACTCGGCAACCGTCAGCTCCGGCGGATCGGCCTGGGCGACGAAGCGCTGGCGCTCCTCGGGGAGGATCAACGCCGCCTTCACCACCACCCCAGCCACCAGGACCAGGGCCACGATGGCCGGCAAGGTTCGCTCCGGAAGGCGCCGCTGTGAAGCCGTGCGCGCCAGCACCACCAGCCCGGCGATGACCACGCCCAGCAGCAGGCCGCCCACCGCATCCGCCAGCCACAAATCCCCGACCACCACACCGCCGATTGCGGCCAGCAGCGGGATCCCCACCCCCACCACCTGCACCGGGCGGCGCAGCGGCCCGTAGGCCACCGTGGCCAGGACCCCTGAGGCCAGGACCAGCGTCGTGAAGCCGGCCAGCGCCGGCGACGGGAAGGCCAGCGGTGGGGCGCCGCGGTAGAGCGTGGCGGTGCTCAAGTTGCCACTGACCACCCCCAGCAGCACCGCCAACAGGGCCGCTGCAGGGACGATCAGGCCGAGCACGGCGGCCACCCGCAGGCGACCGCCCCAGGCCACCCAGGCCACCCCGGCCAGCCAGGCCGGCACCCAGGCCTGCGGCTCGAGGAGCAGGGCCGGCATGACGAAAGCCGCGCGCAGGCCGGTATCCAGTTCGCTCATCAGCACCGCCAGCAGCGCCTCGTCCACCAGCGTTGGCCCGCCCCACCACCCCTGGTACAGGGTCAGCACCATCAGGGCGAGCAGCGCCGCCCACCAGATCCACCCGGCGCCATAACTGAATGCGCGCAGGGCGTGGCGCGGACCACTAAGCACCTGGGCGGCCACCGGATGAACCCGTCCCCAGGCCCGGGCCCGCCAGGCGATCAGGGCCGCCGCCCGGCGCAGGCGCGGCGCGATCAGGTGGCGCGCCAGCCACCAGCCGGCCCAAACAGCGATCAGGGCGATCAGCAGCAGCGCCCCAAGGCGCAGCGACACCGATGCGGCCACGGCCAGCGAGGCGCCGAAGACCATCCCTGGCAGCAGGTAGGCCGGCGCCCAGAGCACCGCCGAGACCAGGTTCACGAGCAGGAAGGGCCGCGGCGGCATGTTCATCATGCCGGCGATGGCCGGGATGATCCCCCGCACCGGGCCCACGAAACGTCCAAAGAAGAGGCTCTTGCCACCGTGAGCAGCGAAGAAGGCGTCCCCCTTGGCGAGGGCACCGGGGTAGCGGCGCAGCGGCCAGTAGGTGCGCAGCCGATCGCCGAAGTGGCGACCGAGCCAATAGCTGATGGAGTCGCCGACGAAAGCCCCGGAAAAGGCGGCGACCAGACTCGGCCATAGCTCCAGATGCCCGGTGCCCACCAAGGCCCCCGCGAAGAACAGCAGCGTGGCACCGGGGACGATCAGACCGGCCACCACCACCCCCTCGCAGAGGGCGATGAGGAAGATGACCAAGGTGGCCCAGCCCGGGTGGGCCGCCACCCAGTCGAGCAGACCGGCGATCCAGGAGAGATCCATCAGTTCGCTGCTCCAGGCTGTCGGTCCCCGCTCGGGACAGACCTGCCCGCAGATAAAAAGATCCGGAGGGGCCGCAGCCCCGCCGGATCCGTGGATGCGCAGGTCCGGGCCGGCAGCGGCCCACCCGCGCGCGCCCGCACCCGCCTAGACGCGGGCGAAGGCACGCTCGGCGGCGTCCAGGGTCTCCTGCACCGCCGTGTCGTCGTGGGCCAGCGAGACGAAGCCGGCCTCGAAGGCCGCCGGCGCCAGGTAGACGCCCTCTTCCAGCATGGCGTGGAAGAAGCGGTTGAACGCCTCGAGGTCGCAGGCCTTGACCTGGTCGAAGCGGGTGACCGGCGCGTCTTCCGTGAAGAACAGGCCGAACATGCTCCCGGCCTGGTTCGTGGCCAGCGGGATGCCGGCGGCATCGGCCCGCTCCTTGATGCCGTCGACCACGCGCGTGGTGGTCTGCTCCAGACCCTCGAACGCCCCCGGGGCGGTGATCCGCTCCAGGGTCGCCAGCCCAGCGGCCATGGTCACCGGATTGCCGGAGAGCGTCCCGGCTTGGTAGACGCCACCGGTGGGGGCCAACCCTTCCATGATCTCGCGCCGGCCGCCGAAGGCGCCCACCGGCATGCCGCCGCCGACCACCTTACCCAGGCAGGTCAGGTCCGGGGTGATGCCGTAGCGCCCCTGGGCGCACTGCGGCCCGACGCGGAAGCCGGTCATGACCTCATCGAAGATCAGCAGGGCGTCGGTGCGGTCGCAGACCTCGCGCAGCTTCTCCAGGAAACCGGGCACCGGCGGCACGCAGTTCATGTTGCCGGCCACCGGCTCGACGATCACCGCGGCGATCTCGCTACCATGCTCGTTGAAGCACTGCTCCACCGCCTCGATGTCGTTGTAGGGCACGGTCAGGGTCTCGGCGACCACAGCCTCCGGGACGCCGGGGCACCCGGGCACGCCCAGGGTCAGGGCCCCGGAACCGGCCTGGGCCAGCAGCGCGTCGACGTGGCCGTGGTAATTGCCCTGGAACTTGACGATCTTGTCGCGCCCGGTGAAGCCACGAGCCAGGCGCAGGGCGCTCATGGTCGCCTCCGTGCCGGAGTTGACCAGGCGCACCATCTCCAGCGACGGCACGTGCTGGCAGAGGGTGCGGGCCATCTCCACCTCAAGTTCCACCGGGGTCCCGAAGGACAGCCCACGCGCGGCGGTCTCCTGCACGCGCCGGACGATCTCGGGATCCGCGTGACCGGCGACCAGCGGCCCCCAAGAGCAGACGTAGTCGACGTAGCGCTTGCCGTCCACGTCCCACATGTACGGCCCCTCGCCGCGCTCGAAGAAGATCGGTTCGCCGCCGACCCCCTTGAACGCGCGCACCGGGGAGTTGACACCGCCGGGGATCAGCTCCCGGGCCTGCTGGAACAACTGATGGGTGCGCTGCATGGGTACTCCTCTTGTCTTGTGATTCGGTCTCGGGACGGGATTCTACCGACTGCGCTGCCACTGGGCGACGAGCTGCCGGGCCGCCGCCTCCGCATCCTCGGCGGCGAATAGCGCGCTGACCACGGCAGCGGCGTCGGCCCCTGCGGCGGCCACCTCGTGGAGGTTCCCGGCGTCGATCCCGCCGATGGCGACGGTCGGACAGCCCGTGGCCTCGCGCCCGGTGCGCAGCAGCTCCATGGGCGCCAGGCCGGACTCCGGCTTAGTCGGCGAGGGGAAGACACTGCCGAAGGCCACGTAGTCCGCCCCCTCGGCCACCAGCCGGCGGGCCCGCTCCAGGTCGTCGTAGCACGATACGCCGATCCAGGCGGCATCGCCCAGCCGCTGCCGGGCCGCTGTCACGGAGCCGTCGTCGCGGCCCAGGTGGACCCCGTGGGCCCCGACGGCCTCGGCCAGGGCCACGTCATCATTGACCAGGAATAGGGCATCCGCGTCCGCGCAGAGCCGACGCAGCGCCGTCGCCTCACGCCGCCGACGCTCGCCGTCGTCACCCTTATCGCGGTACTGGACGATCCCCACCCCGCCGCGCAGCACGGCCGCCACGGCATCCTCGAGATCGGGGCGGGGCTGGGTCACCGCGTAGACCCCCGTCAGTTGACTTGCTCGCTTCTCCACGTCGACCTCACACCTCCATCGGCTCGAAGGCCTCCTTGCCGGCGCTGCACTCCGGGCAGAGGAAGCCCTCCGGCAGATCCTCAAAGGCAGTCCCCGGCTCGATCCCCTCGTCCGGGACCCCCTGACTCTCGTCGTACATCCAGCCACACACGGTACAAACCCAGACACGCTCGGCCACGACGGCCCCTCCCTGTATCGATTCCGACCCGCCTCACTCTACCAAAGCCTGTCCCCGTGCCCGACCCCGCGCCTCGTCGACCCCCAGGGCGACCAGGAAGGCACCGGCGAACAGCACCGCACACAGCAGGATCGCCGACTGCAGGCCGACGGCCGCCTGCAGCGCACCAACGCCGACCAAGCCGCCGGCGGCGGCCAGCTTGGTCGCCAACCCCCAGAACCCGAAGAACTCCGCGGCACGCCCCGGCGGTGCGAACAGGCCCACCAGCGTCCGCCCGGCGGACTGGCACGAGCCCAAGGCCAGGCCGGCAGCCACCCCGGCGGCGAGGAACACGTACTGTGCCTGCCACTGCGTGCCCAGCCAGCGGTTGAGCGCTTCGGTCAGCTCCGGCGTGAGCCAGATCAGCAGGATCGCCACCACCCACATCACCAGGGTCACCATGTAGGTGCGCTTGGCACCGAAACGATCCTGGGTCAGGCCGAAGCCGATGGCACCGGCCGCCGCCGAGAACTGGGTCACCACGAACATGATCAGCCGGGCCCGCTCGTCCCAGCCGATCACCTGGGCCCCGTAGATGAAGGCGTAGGCGATGACGATGGCCAGCCCCGACATGGCCATCAGCAGTGAGACCATAAACACGGCCAGATCGCGCAGGTAGCCGAGGCTGCGCAGGGTGCGCCCGACACGCTCGGCACCGAGCCGGATATAGCCCCGCCCGGCCGGCAGCCGGCGCGCCTGGCCGCGCTCGCGCAGCCACAGGAAGGTGGGGATGGCACAGATCAGGAAGAACGCGGCGGCGAAGGGCCCCACCCAGCGGATGCGGTCGAAGTTCTCCTCACTGACCTCGCCGAGGACCAGCACCGTGAACGCGGTGGCGAACAGCCCGCCGATGTAGCCCAGCGACCAGCCCAGCCCCGAGACCCGGCCCATCTCCCGCGGCCCGGCGATATCCGGCAGGAAACCGGCGATGAACGCCTCGCCCATGGAGTAGGCGTAACTGGAGATCACGATCAGCACGAAACCGAGGACGACGTATCCCGGCTCCACCCAGTAGAGCGCCGCGGTGGCGGCGACGGTGGTGATATAGCTGAGGAAAAGGAAGCGGCGCTTGGCCGCCGCGTAATCCATGACCGCGCCGAAGATCGGCGCGGTGGCCACCACGCCCAGATAGCTCAGCGCCAGCGCCGTGCTCCACAGCAGGTTGCCCAGCCGGTAGTCGTCGCCGCCGTCGCCGACGATCACCCGTGTGAACAGGTCGCCGTAGATGACGGTGATGATCAGCAGGGTGTAGGCCTGATTGGCGAAATCGAACATCGCCCAGCCGAACACCTCGCGCCGCGGCGCCCTGCTCGTTGCCCAGACCACGGGACCTCCCGCCAATCGGCCACCTTACGCCGGACACCGTACAGGGAGAGCCGCCCGGCGGCTAGCGGGCGGCGGCGGAGTCCGGTACCCTGAACGGCATGAGCGAAACTCACCTGACCGATCAGCGTTTTACCGACCTACCCATCCACGACGCGGTGCTCGACGGACTCGATGACGCGGGCCTGACCCACTGCACCCCGATCCAGGCGGAGACCCTGCCCCGGACGCTGGCCGGCGGCAACATCGCCGGCGAGGCGCAGACCGGAACCGGCAAGACCGCCGCCTTTGTCATCGCCACCCTCCACCATCTGATGAGCCATCCGGTGGACGAGGACGCCGTCGGCCCCTGGGCGATCATGCTCGCCCCGACCCGCGAGCTGGCCCTGCAGATCTACCACGACGCCGAGCAGATCGGTGCCTACACCGGCCTGAAGTTCGCCGCCGTCTACGGTGGCACCGGCTACGATTCGCAGCGCCAGCAGCTCCAGGACGGGGTCGATGTCATCATCGGCACACCCGGGCGGATCATCGACTTTTACAAGCAGAAGGTCTTCAGCCTGCGCAACATCGAGGTGGTGGTCCTTGACGAGGCCGATCGCATGTTCGACCTCGGCTTCATCTCGGACATCCGCTTCCTGCTCCGGCGCATGCCCCGGGCCGAGCAGCGGCTCAACCTGCTGTTCTCCGCCACCCTCTCCTACCGGGTCATGGAGCTGGCCTGGGAGCACATGGGCGACCCACCCCGGGTGGCGGTAGAGAGCGAGCAGCGCACCGCCGATCACGTCCGCCAGACGCTCTACCACGTGGCCAAGGAGGACAAGACCTCCTTCGTGGTCGGGCTGCTGCAGCACATCGACCCACGGCGTACCCTGATCTTCGCCAACACCAAGCGCGCCGCCGAGCGCCTGGTGGGCTACCTCAAGGGCAACGGCATCGAGGCGGCGGTCATCTCCGGCGACATCCCGCAGAACAAGCGCGAACAGCTGCTTGAACGCTTCCGCAGCGGCGATCTGCCGGTGCTGGTCGGCACCGACGTGGCCGCTCGCGGGCTGCACATCGACGCCGTCAGCCACGTCATCAACTTCGACCTGCCCAACGATCCGGAGGACTACGTCCACCGCATCGGGCGCACGGCGCGTGCCGGCGAGAGCGGCGATGCCATCTCCCTGGCCTGCGATGAATACGTCTTCTCGCTGCCGGACATCGAGGCGTACCTGACCGAGAAGATCCCCTCGGCGCCGCCGCCGCAGGAGTATTTCGCCGAGCTGGCGCCGCCGAAGATGCCGCGCAAGCCGCGCAACGGCGGAGGCCCGCGCCGTTCCGGGGGGCAGAGCGGACGTGGACCGTCTTCGCGCCGGCGCAGCAGCGGGGCGCGGAGTTCGCGCTGAGGCGTCTGGTCTCGCCCCGCGCGGGCGTGTCATAGTCGGAGGCGAGGGGCGCGACCGCCGGGGCAGACAAGGCGAACGGGAGACCATGTACGACTTCCTCAGCTACCGCGTAAGCGATTACATGACCACGGCGCCGAAGACGGTGGGCCACGAGACCCCGCTGCGCGAGCTCCAGCGCCTGTTCGACGCCCACGACTTCAACGGCGTGCCCGTGGTGGACGAGCAGCAGCGG
This sequence comes from Halorhodospira sp. 9628, assembly GCF_022228075.1. NCBI lineage: Bacteria > Pseudomonadati > Pseudomonadota > Gammaproteobacteria > Chromatiales > Ectothiorhodospiraceae > Halorhodospira > Halorhodospira sp. 9628. The sequence continues at coordinate 19,655 of NZ_JAJNRF010000014.1, read as the reverse complement.
CTGCTCGGGCTGGCCACCAAGCTCGACCTGCTCAAGGCGTTCACCTTCACCCCGGACGCCATGGTGCCGCGCTACGACGCCATCATGGAGCGTCCGGTCCACGAGGTCATGACCCGCGAGCCCATCACGGTGCCACCGGACCTGCCCCTGACCCGCGTCCTGCAGCGCATGGTGGACATGCGCACCAAGGGGTTCCCGGTGGTCGATGACGAAGGTCGCGTGGTCGGCGTGATCGCCCGCGAGGATCTGCTTGGCGCCCTGCGGGACGCCACCAGCAGCACCGGCTAGGCAGCAGAGGGCCGCACCCCCATGAACCCGTCTACCCTGGTCGGCATCATCGGCGGGTTGATCCTGGTCGGCTCCGTGCTGTTCATCGCCGCGGAAGAGGCGCTGGTCTTCCTCAACTTCCCCGGCTTGGCGATCGTCATCGGCGGCACCCTGGCCGCCACCTTCCTCGCCTACCCCATGGACGAGGTCCTGCGGGTCTTCCGCCTGGTGTGGATCGTCATCCGCAACGAGCGCGTCTACACCCGCGACGACATGGAGGAGCTGATCCGCATCTCGCAGCTCTGGTTCAAGGGTGACGTGCGGGCGGTGGAGGACGCGCTGGAGAACGTGGCCAACCCCTTCCTGCGCACCGGGGTGCAGCTGCTCATCGACCTGACACCGGAGGAGGACATCCTCGACCTGCTGCAGTGGCGCATCCAGCGGCTGCGCGCCAAGGAACACGCCGAGGCGCAGATCTTCCGGGTCATGGCCTCCTTTGCGCCGGCGTTCGGCATGATCGGCACCCTGGTGGGGCTGATCAACATGATGTTCATCCTCGACGACGGCGACATCGCCCAGATCGGCCAGCAGATGGGCGTGGCACTGCTGACCACGTTCTATGGCATCCTCCTCGCCAACCTCGTCCTCAAGCCCATCGCGGTGAAGCTCGAGCGGCGCACCGAGCAGCGGCTGGTGACCCTGAACATGATCCTCCAGGGCATCTCGCTGATGTGCCAGAAGCGCAACCCGACCCTCATGCGCGAGACGCTGCACTCGTTCATCGCCCAGTACAAGGACGAGATCCGGGACCCGGACCTGATCCAGCAGCTCGAGGAGACCAGCCAGCGCGCCGCGGCCGCCGCCAACTCCCCGACTGGCGGCCAGGGCGGTGGCAGGCCGGAGGCGCGCGGCGGCGACCGCCCCGCCGGCGCCGAGCGCTGACCCCGGGGGCAAATCGTGGCCGAGCAGACCCCCAGCAACCGCCGCACCCGACAGTTCAACCGGCAGGTCCAACCGGAGGGCGACAAGGAGGAGGACAACAGCTGGCTGCTGGTCTACCTCGACGTCATCACCCTCCTGCTGATCGTTTTCGTCATCCTCCTCGCACTGCTCGAGCCGGAGGAGGACGATGACCGCGAGGGCCTCGGCGACGGCGTCCTGGAGGGGCGCGAGCATATCCTCGAGGGTGACCCCAGCGTGCTCGAGGGGCTGCCGGCCCCGCTGGATGAGCCCGACCCCGTTGAAGTCCCCGCGGAACTCGAGGAGGCCGGCATCCAGGCCGTGGGCGAGGAGGAGACCCTCACCTTCCGGCTCGACGACGCCGTACTCTTCGAGACCGGACGGGCCGAACTCCAGGCTGAAGGCCAGGACGCCATCGACGAGCTGGTCCCGATCCTCGAGGCCACCGGGGTGCGCCTGTCGGTGGAGGGGCATACCGACAACATCCCCATCGCCACCGAGCAGTTCCCGTCGAACTGGGAGCTCTCCTCGGCGCGGGCCAGTGCCGTTCTGCGCTACCTCGAGCAACAGGGCCTGGACCCGCGACGGATGCGCGCCATCGGCTACGGCGACATCCGCCCGATCGCCGACAACGAGACCGCCGAGGGGCGCGCCGAAAACCGCCGGGTGGAGATCACCCTGCACTTCGGCACCGATAGCCCGCCGGAAGATCTGCCGCTGCCGTAGGCAAGCAGCCGGGCACCGGCGATACTGACCCCTGGAGACCGACTGGAGACCCGAGCCCCGAGATGGACAACGCTGGCCCGCCCACCCTGTCGAACTTTCCGCCGGTCATCGGCTTCCTGCTGACGGCGAACATCCTCATCTTCCTGCTGCAGATCGTGATCGGGCCGCAACTGCTGATCACCGTCTTCGGACTCTGGCCGCTGACCGGGGGGCTGGACCTACCCCCGACCATGGGGCCGCTACCCGATTTCCAAATCTGGCAGCTGCTCACCTACGGCTTCCTGCACGGCGGGCTGCTGCACCTGTTCGTGAACCTCTTCGCCATGTGGATCCTCGGCGTCCACCTGGAGTACGCGTGGGGCTCACGGACCTTCGCGCTCTACTTCTTCATCTGCGTCATCGGCGCCGGTCTGGTCCAGCTGTTCGTCGCCACCCAGGCAGCGGCGGATGGCCAGATCTACCCGACCGTCGGCGCCTCGGGCGGGGTGTTCGGCATCCTCCTGGCCTTCGGCATGATGTTCCCCAACTACCGGCTGATGCTGCTCATCCCGCCAATCCCGATCAAGGCGAAGTACTTCGTCATCGGCTACGGCGCGTTCGAGTTGTTCGCCGGCATCACCGGCACGGTGGCCGGCATCGCCCACTTCGCCCACCTCGGCGGCATGGTGGTCGGCTTCCTGCTGATCCAGTACTGGCGCGGCAAGCTGCCGATCAAACCGCGGTACCAGCGCTTCCACTGGTAGGCCCCTTCCCCCGTCGGGGCCGACCGGTCTACGCTGGAGCTTCGCTTCAGGGACGAAGCCGAAGGAGAACGCATCATGGACGACGATCGTGCCACGGTCCGCCTCGTGGACCGTCTCCTGGCCGACGCCGTGCGGCGTCGGGCCTCGGACATCCACCTTCAGCCGGAAGCCGACCGGATCCGCGTGCGCCTGCGTATCGACGGCCTGCTGCGCGAAGCCGAGGCCCCGCCGGCCGCCCTACACGGGCGCATCGCCGCGCGCATCAAACTGCTCGCTGGGATGGACGTCGCCGAGCAGCGCCTGCCGCAGGACGGTCGCCTGGAAGCCCGCGACGGTGACGGCCACCGCGTGCAGTTCCGCGTCGCCAGCTGCCCCGGGGTCCACGGCGAAAAGCTGGTCTTGCGCCTGATCGAGCAGGACGCCCCGACCACCCTCGAGGCCCTGGGCCTGCCCGATCCCGCCCGGCAGGCCCTGGAGGCGGCCCTTGACCGCCCCGACGGCCTGATCCTGGTCACCGGACCCACCGGCTCCGGCAAGACGGCGACGCTGCACGCTGCGCTGCGCCGGCTGAACACCCCCGAGCGCAACATCTGCGCCGTCGAGGATCCCGTGGAACTGGACACCCCCGGGGTGACCCACGTGGCCGTCAACCGCCGCGCCGGCATCGACTTCGCCCGGGCCTTGCGCGCCTTCCTGCGCCAGGACCCGGACGTGATCATGGTCGGCGAGATCCGCGACGCCGAGACCGCAGCCATCGCCGTCAAGGCGGCGCAGACCGGTCACCTGGTCCTCTCCACCCTGCACACGCGCAGCGCCCCCGGGGCGGTAGAGCGCCTGGCACAGATGGGCTTGCCTGGCCACGATCTGGCCTCCAGCCTCTCCCTGGTGGTGGCACAGCGCCTGGTGCGCCGCCTCTGCCCGACCTGCCGCGACGCCACGAGTTCGCCGGCGCAACCGGCAGCGGCGGAACCGCCCGGCGACTACGCCCGCCGCGGCTGTTCACAGTGTCAGGACGGCTACTGCGGGCGACGCGGTATCTTCCAGGTCATGCCACTCACGCGGACGGTGGCCGATGCCGTACTCGCCGGGGCCTCGGCCCGCGAGATCGAGACACGCGCCCGGGCGGACGGCATCCCGGACCTGCACGACGCCGGTTGGCCGCTGGTGGAGGCCGGCGAGACCAGCGCCACCGAGCTGCGTCGGGTCACCCACGAGGCCGACTCTTGGCCCGCCTGAGCTGGCGTGGCCTCGACCGCGGCGGGCGTCGCCTGGGCGGAAGCTGCCACGCCGATTCACCGGCCGCCCTGCGTTACGCCCTGGCCGAGTGGGGGGTGGCGGTGACCGACGTGCGGCGCCAACCGGCCCGACCCCGGCGGCGCCGCACGCGCAGCGTCGAGCGCGCCGCCGCCCTCCGCCGGCTGGCCTCGGTGCTGGAGGCCGGGGCGCCGTTGAGCGAGGCCCTGCGCGTGGCGGCGGCCCAGGCCCCCACACCGGCGCTGCGCCAGGGGTTGCGCGGGGTGCGCCACGCGGTCGAGCGTGGCACCGATCCGGCCACCGCCTTCCGCAGTCAGTTTCCGGGGCTGCGCCCGGTCCATGGCGCCCTGCTCGCCGCCGGCACGTGGACCGGCGACCTACCCGCAGCCCTCGGCAGCGTCGCCACCGAGATCGAGCGCGAGGCGGCCATCGTCGCACTGCTGCGCCGCGCCCTCAGCTACCCGGCGGTGGTGGCGACAGCCGCCCTGGCCTTGATCAGCCTGCTGCTGACGGCGGTGGTCCCCCGCTTCGAGGGCTTGTTCCAACAGGGGGGCGAGCCCCTGCCGGCCCCAACACGGGCCGTGCTGACCGCTTCCGAGCTTTTCGCCGTGGCGGCACCAGTGGTGGTGCTCGGCGGCCTGGCAGCAGGCATGGCCCTCACAATGGCGGTGCGCCGTCATCCGGTCCGACGGCAGCGACTCACCGCACTCGTTGCCCGCCTGCCCTGGCTCGGCGGCCTCCTGCTCGAGGCGGCACTGGCCCGCTGGGCAGCCACCCTGGCGCGCCTGTACGGTGCCGGTGTACCCCTGCTCGAAGCCCTGCCGCGCGCGGCCGATGCGGCCGGGGGCGCCGGCCTGGGGCCGCGCCTGAGCCGACTGCACAAACGCATCGAGGCGGGCGAGCCACTGGCCGCGGCCCTGCGCGAGCACCTTCCCGAGGCGCGGGAGATCAGCCAGCTGGTGGCCATCGGCGAGAACAGCGGACGCCTCGAGGAGATGCTCCACGACGCCGCGAGGCTGCATCAGCAGCGGCTGGAGGAGCGCCTTCAGCGCGCCGGCGCCCTGCTCGAGCCGGCCCTGATCGTCCTGCTCGGTGTCATCACCGCCGGGGTGGTCGGCGCACTCTACCTGCCGATCTTTCGCATGGGCACGACACTGTGATCCGCCCCCCCCTACAATGGGCGCCCGTTACCCGGCACAGGCGCGGAGAGCCATGGAGACGTGGAATCAGTTACCCGAATGGATCATCTGGGGCGGTGCCGGCCTGCTCGGCCTGCTGGTGGGCAGCTTCCTCAATGTGGTTGTCCACCGCCTGCCGGCTATGCTCGAGCGGCGCTGGAGCCACGAGGCCCGGGACATCCTCGGTACCGAGTCGGAGGGCGCCGCAGAGACGACCTACCACCTGGGCTGGCCGCCGTCGCACTGCCCCCAATGCCAGCGCCGCCTGCGGGCGTGGGAGAACATCCCGCTGCTGAGCTACCTGCTCCAGCGCGGGTGCTGCCGCGGCTGCCGGGCTCGCATCCCGGCGCGCTACCCGATCATCGAGGCGCTCACCGGCATTGCCACGGCGACGGTCGTGGCCAGCCACGGGCTCTCCCCGCTGATCATCGGCCCGCTGCTACTGACCTGGGTCCTGATCGCTGCGGCGGCCATCGACTATGAACACTACCTCCTCCCGGACGCGCTGACCCTGCCGGTGCTCTGGCTCGGCCTGACCTGGAGCATCGTCGACCCCGGCTCACCGACACCCACCGATGCCATCCTCGGTGCCGTGGCGGGCTACCTAGCGCTGTGGGCCATCTTCCACGGTCACCGCCTGGTCACCGGGCGCGAGGGCATGGGCTACGGCGACTTCAAGCTGACCGCCGCCCTCGGGGCCTGGCTGGGCTGGCAGGCCCTACCGGCCCTGGTGCTCTTCGCCGCCCTGACCGGGCTGGCAGTGGCGGTGCTGCTCGCCGTGCGCAGCCGCCCCCTCGGCCAGCCCCTGCCCTTCGGCCCGGCGCTGGCCGTGGCCGGCTGGCTGCTGCTGGTGCTGTCGCCCGCCGGCGTGGCCTGGCAGCTGGTATGACAACGCGCGCGAAGACCCGGTGCATCGGACTGACCGGCGGCATCGCCAGCGGCAAGAGCACGGTGGCGGGACTCTTCGCCGCCCGCGGCGTGCCGGTGATCGACACCGACCTGCTGGCCCGCGAGGTGGTGGCGCCCGGCACCGAGGGCCTCGCCGCCGTCGTCGCGACCTTCGGCGCGGCTGTGCTCACGGAGGCCGGCCAGCTCGATCGCGCCGCCCTGGGTCGGCGCATCTTCGCCGACGACGAGGCCCGACGCACCCTCGAGGCCATCCTCCACCCACGCATCCGGCAGCGGTTGCGGGCCAGACTGGCGTGCCTGCGTGCCCCTTATGCCGTCGCAGTGGTACCTTTATTGGTTGAGACTGGCATGGACCGCGACATGGACGCGGTGGTGGTGGTCGACCTGCCAGAGGCCCAACAGCGCGAGCGACTCATGGCCCGCGATGGCCTCGGGCAGGAAACGGCCGAGCAACGACTGGCCAGCCAGGCGAGCCGCAGCCAGCGCCTGGCCGTGGCCGATTACGTCATCGACAACAGCCGTGCGCGCGGCTCACTGGCCGGGCAGGTGGCCGAGGTGCACCGCCAGCTGCTGGCCCGGGCCCGCCGCGCACCCCCCGATCAGGAGTGAGACGCACCGCGATGAGTGACAAGAACCAGGACTGGGTCGTCTACGAGCACCCGCTGAATGAACGCCTGCGCACGCTGCTGCGGCTGGAATTCCTCATGGAGACCGCCAGTGCCGCCATGGAGCGCGAGCAGATCATCGACAGCCGCATGGCGGTGGAGGCGTTCATCCACACCCTCAACGTCCTCGAGCGTGGCGAAGTGCGCTCGGAGGTCATCAAGGAACTCGACCGACTCTCCACCGAGACCGCCTACATGGGCGCCCGTGGCGTCTGGTCCGCTTCCCGGGTCCAGGAGGAGACCGACCGCTGCCGGCAACTGCTGCGCCGCGTCGGCGAGCCCGACGCAGCCCTGGGCCAAGAGCTGCGCGAGGACGAGCTGCTGGGGCTGATCACCCAGCGCTTTGGCGTCGGCGCCGGCACCTGCAACTTCGACCTGCCCAGCTACCACCGCTGGCTGAGCCGCCCCTACGACGAGCGGCGGGCCGACATGCAGCGCTGGTACGACAGCTTCGCGGACCTGCGCGCAGCGGTCACCTTTGCCCTACGTGTCCAGCGCGATGCCGGCGCGTTCGCCGACGAGGTGGCCGAGGGCGGCTCCTGGCAGCAGCGCACCCCCTACGACAGCCGGGTCACACAGATGCTGCGCCTCCAGGCTCCGATCGAGAACGGCGTCATCCCCGAGATCAGCGGCAACCGCCACCTGGTCACCATCCGCTTCCTGCGCCAGCCGGATACCCGCAGCCGACCGGAACCGGTGGGTACCGACGTCTCCTTCCGAATGGCGCGCTGTACGCTCTAGACCGGCGCCCACCTTACACGCCGGCCCCGGCGTGATCCGCCAGCAGGCCACGGATGGCCGCCACACCCTGCCCACCGCAGCTACGCGCCCGCGCGATATCGGCCGGCCCCACGCCGCCGAGGGCGTAGACCGGCAGGCGCGCCCCGGCCACCCACTCGGCAAAACACGCCCATCCCATACCGGTCTGCTCGGGGTGGCTGGCCGTCCACTGCACGGGCGAAAGCACGGCAAAATCGGCGCCGCAGGCGGCGGCGCGCTCCAGCTCGCCGGCATCGTGGCAGGAGGCACCGACCCAGCGCGCCCAGTGCGGGCGCTCTGGCCCAGCTGCCAGCGCGCGGCTGCTCCAGTGCACGCCGTCGGCCCACACCGCCCGGGCCTGCTCCGCCGGCGCGTTGGCCAGCAGCCTCGCCCCGTGGGCGTCACAACGCGCACGCAGGGCGCGCCCCAGGCGCACCCAGGCCGCCGGATCCAGATCCGGGCGACGCAGCTGGACCAGGCGTACGCCCAACGCCAGGGCCGCGTCCACGCGGTCCAGCCAGGCAGCCTCATCGGTTGGCTTTGCGGGCGTGATCAGGTAGCGATCGGGGAGCTGCAGCGAGCGGATGATCGGCCAGTTGGCAGCCGGCCACGCCCGACCGCCCATCTCCTCGGCGGTGAGCCAGTCCAGGCTCTGACCCTCGCGGCCGTGGGGCTGCCCGGACCACTCGGCAACATCGAGGACGTGAAGCACCACCCGTCGATGGCCGTACGTCCACGGGACACGGATGCGCAGGGCCCCCGGTTGGATCCGGATGCCCAGCTCCTCGGCCAGTTCGCGGACCAGGGCCGCGGCCACCGACTCGCCCGGCTCGATCTTGCCCCCGGGGAACTCCCACAGACCGCCGTGATCCAAGTGCTTCGGCCGACACTGGACGAGCACGCGGCCATCACCGCCGCGAAGCACCCCAGCGGCCACGTGGATCGGTTCGGGGACGACGCCGCCTGCCACCCGGGTCTCGCTCAGGTCCGGTACTCGGCGTTGATGCGGACGTATTCCGCGGTGAGGTCGCAGGTCCACACGGTGGCGGCCGCCCCACCGCGGCCGAGGTCCACCCCTAGGCGCACCTCAGAGCCGGCCAGATACGCGGCGGCGGCCGCCTCGTCGTAGTCGGGGGCAACCGCACCGCGCTGGGCAACCACCTGGTCGCCGATGGACAGGACCACGGCATCGACGTCGAGGTCGTCGATGCCTGCCCGGCCGACGGCCGCGAGGATCCGGCCCCAGTTGGGGTCGGCCGCGGCGAGGGCGGTCTTGACCAGCGGCGACTCCGCCACCGTAAAGGCCACCCGCTCGGCCTCGGCGGTATCTTGCGCCCCCTCGACCGCGACATCCACCAGCCGCGTTGCCCCCTCGCCGTCGGCGGCGATGGCCCGGGCCAGATCGATGCAGACCGCCTCGACGGCGGCCTGGAAGCGCTCGAAGTCGCCCCCCTCATCGGGCACGCGGGGCCCCTGCCCGGTGGCAGCCAACAGGCAGGCGTCGTTGGTGGAGGTGTCTCCGTCGACGGTGACCCGGTTGAACGATCGCTCGGTGGCGCGGCGCAGGCAGTCGGCCAGGGCCGCATCGGAGATCTCGGCATCGGTGGCCAGGAAGGCGAGCATGGTGGCCATGTCCGGGCGGATCATCCCCGCCCCCTTGGCGATCCCGGTCACCGTGCAGGTACCGCCGGCCAGCGTCACCTGGTAGCTGGCGATCTTCTCCCGGGTGTCCGTGGTCTGGATACCAACCGCCGCCGCCTGCCAACCGTTTTCCTCCAGCGCCTCGAACGCCCCGGGGATGCCGGCAGTGATGCGCTCGACGGGCAGCGGCTCACCGATCACGCCGGTGGAAAAGGGGACCACGGCCTCGACGGCGCATCCGGCCTGCTCGGCCACGCCACGGCAACAGGCCAGGGCGTCGGCCTCGCCACGCTCGCCGGTCCCGGCGTTGGCGTAGCCGGTGTTGATCAGCAGATAACGCGGCGCGGTGGCGGCCAGATGGCGCTCGGCGATGCGCACCGGAGCAGCCCGGAAGCGGTTGCGGGTGAACACCGCCGCGGCACGCCCCGTCTCGGGCAAGGCCATGACCACCAGATCCGGCCGCCCGGGCTTGCGGATACCGGCCGAGACCGTACCAAGGCGGAACCCGGGCACTGGATGGATCACCGCATCTGCGCCCGACATCTCAGAGCTTCCCGCAGCAGTGCTTGTACTTCTTGCCGGAGCCACAGGGGCAGGACTCGTTGCGCCCGACCTTGGGGCCCTCGCGGGCCACGGTCTCCTGCCCCCGCCCCCCGGCGGCCTGCTGCCGGCTATCGCCGCCGCGCGCGCCCTCGCCCTCGGCCGCCGAGGCGCTCCCCCCGGCGGCAGTCACGGCGCCTGCGGCGGCGGAGGCCGGCGCGGCATGGCGCATCTGCATACGCTCCGCCTCCTGCCGGCGCTGCTCCTCGACGGCCTCCACGTCCTCCTCGGCGCGGACCTGGACGCGCAGCAGCACGCCGACGGCGTCGCGTTTCAGGCCCTCGAGCATCTCCTGGAACATGGCGAAGGCGTCCTTCTTGAACTCCTGCTTCGGGTTGCGCTGGGCATAGCCGCGCAGCCCCACCCCCTGGCGCAGGTAGTCCATGGCGGCCAGGTGCTCCTTCCAGTGCTTGTCCAGAACCTGGAGCATCACCGCCTTCTCGAAGTGGCGCACGACGCTGGCACCCGCCTCGGCCTCCTTGGCCCGGTAGGCCTTCTCGATCTCGGACTGGATGCGCTCGCGCAGGGTCTCCTCGTGGAGGCTGTCGTCCTCGTCGAGCCAGCGCTGGACGGGCAGTTCCTGGCCGAACTCCTCCTTGAGGGTACGCTCCAGCCCGGCGACGTCCCATTGCTCGTCGATGGACCCCGGCGGGATGTACTCGGAGATCACCTTGTCGACCACGTCCTGGCGGATGGCGTCCACCGTCTCGGAGACGTCATCGGCCTCGAGCAGCTCGTTGCGCTGCTCGTAGACCACCTTTCGCTGGTCGTTGGCGACGTCGTCGAACTCCAGCAGGTGCTTGCGCATGTCGAAGTTGTGCGCCTCGACCTTGCGCTGGGCGTTCTCGATCACCCGCGAGACCATGCCCGACTCGATGGCCTCGCCGTGCTCCATGCCAAGCTTCTGGAGCATGCCGGACATGCGCTCCGAGGCGAAGATGCGCAGCAGCGAATCCTCCAGCGACAGGTAGAAGCGCGACGACCCCGGATCGCCCTGACGCCCGGAGCGCCCACGCAACTGGTTGTCGATGCGGCGGGATTCGTGGCGCTCGGTACCGATCACGTGCAGACCACCGGCATTCACCACCCGGTCGTGGCGGTCCTGCCACTCGGCCTTGCGCCGCTCCACCTCGGCCGGGTCGGGGTCATCGCCGAGCTCGGCCAGCTCTTGGTCCAGGTTGCCGCCGAGGACGATGTCCGTGCCGCGACCGGCCATGTTGGTGGCGATGGTCACCGCACCCGGCCGGCCGGCGTCGGCGATGATCTGCGCCTCGCTCTCGTTGTGCTTGGCGTTGAGCACGTTGTGCTCCACGCCGGCCTCCTTGAGCGCCTTGGACAGGCGCTCCGAGGCCTCGATGGAGGTGGTGCCCACGAGCACGGGCTGGTCGCGCTGCACGCAGTCCTTGATATCCGCAATGATCGCCTCGTACTTCTCGTCGGCGGTGCGGTAGACCAGGTCGTGATGATCGGCGCGGACCATCGGCCGGTGGGTGGGGATGGAGAGCACCTCCAGGCTGTAAATATGCTGGAACTCGAAGGCCTCGGTATCCGCCGTGCCGGTCATACCAGCCAGCTTGTCGTAGAGCCGGAAGTAATTCTGGAAAGTGATCGACGCCAGGGTCTGGTTCTCGGCCTGGACGGGCAGGCCCTCCTTGGCCTCCACTGCCTGGTGCAGACCCTCGGACCAGCGCCGGCCGGGCATGGCGCGCCCGGTGAACTCGTCGACGATGACCACCTGGTTGTCACGGATCAGGTAGTGGACGTCGCGCTCGTAGAGGGTATGGGCCCGCAGCGCCGCATTGAGATGGTGGACCACGTTGATGTTGCGCGCATCGTAGAGCGAGTCGTTCTCGCCGATGAGCCCCTCCTCGCGCAGCAGCTCCTCGGCCCGGTCATGGCCCCCTTCGGTGAGATACACCTGGCGGGCCTTCTCATCTACGTAGTAGTCACCCGGTCCCAGCTCCGGGGTCTCCTCGGGGCGCTCCTCGGGCTTCTGCGCCTGCAGGCGCGGCACCAGCCGGGACATCGCCTCGTAGAGCTCGCCGGCCTGCTCCGCCGGGCCGGAGATGATCAGCGGCGTGCGGGCCTCGTCGATGAGGATGGAATCGACCTCGTCGACCAGCGCGTAGTAGAGATCCCGCTGGACCTTGTCCTCCTTGCGGAAGGCCATGTTGTCGCGCAGGTAGTCGAAGCCGAACTCGTTGTTGGTGCCGTACGTGATATCGGCCTGGTAGGCGGCGATCTTCTCCTCGCGGGGCTGGCGCGGCACCACCACGCCCACCTCCATGCCGAGGAACCGGTAGAGCCGGCCCATCCACTCGGCGTCACGGCGGGCCAGGTAGTCGTTGACAGTCACCACGTGGACGCCGCGACCGGTCAGGGCGTTGAGGTAGACCGGCAACGTGGCGACGAGGGTCTTGCCCTCGCCCGTTTTCATCTCCGAGATGTTGCCGTCGTGCAGGACCATGCCGCCGAGCAGCTGAACATCGAAGTGGCGCAGGCCCAGCACCCGGCGCGAGGCCTCGCGCACGACGGCAAACGCCTCCTCGAGGAGATCGTCCAGGGTCTCGCCCTGCGCGAGCCGCGCCTTGAACGCCTCGGTCCTTGCCTGAAGCTGCTCGTCGGATAGCTTCTGCAGCTCCGGCTCGTGCGCGTTGATGGCCTCGATCCGCTTGCGCAGACGCTTCAGCGCACGATCGTTACGGGTTCCGAAGACGCGTTTGGCGATGGCTGAAAACATGGGCACTCGATACAGATTTCCGGCGAAGTCAAGTCCAACAGGATACAGATAATCGGTGCGGGAGGGTAAGGCGTCGGCCGCCGATTCAGCCCACCGGGGCGCGGTCCCCCTTGCATCCGAGCGCCGGGGACCGGAGACTCCGACGACATGAGCGACCCGAAACGCTTCAACCCGGCCCGCCCTCCGCGCCGTGAGGGCAAACTGCACCGGATCGCGCCGCGCCTGGCACAGCGCCCCGGGCCGTTGCGCGCCGTCATCGACCACGCCCGTGGGCTGGAGCGGCTCGGGCGGCGGCTGCAGCGGAACCTGCCGCCGGAGACGCAGGGCCACTGGCGCCTAGCCCGACTGGATGAGGAGGAGATGGTCTTGATCGCCGACGGCAGCGGCTGGGGAACGCGGCTTCGTTACCTGTCGCGCCAGCTCCAGGACGCCGCCGAGGCGATCTCCGGGCAGCGGCCGCGGCGGGTGACCGTGCGCGTCGCCCCGGCCTCGTCGGCCCCGCGCAAGCTCCAGGGACCCGGGCCGCTCAGCGAGCAGGCCGCCAACACCCTGCGCCGGGCCGCCGCCACCAGCAGCGACCCGGCGCTGCGCGAGGCCCTGGAACGGCTCGCCTCACGGCGGCGCGACGAGGACTAGTGCTCGTCCCGATCCTCGAGCCCACTGCGCAGGACGTGGGTCTCGGGGTCGTAGTGGTGGCGCAGTTCATCCTTGATCGTCCCGTCCCACAGCGGCACACCGACGAAGTAGCCGGCCCGGCCGATGACGTGGGCGGCCACCGGGGCGGTGAGCACGATGAAGACGATGATCGCCACCGCCCGTGCCGTCACCGAGGCGTCGGCGAAGTGCACCGCCACCCCGGCGATGATCAGCGCCGCCCCCAGGGCGCCGGCCTTGGTCGTGGCGTGCATCCGGGTGAGCAGATCCGGCAGGCGGTACAGGCCCACCGCAGCGATGAGCATCAACCCGCCGCCGAGCAACAACAGGACCGAGGCGATCAGCTCCTGCAGGAAATCAGTCATCCCGCGGCCCCCCTTTCTCCAGATACCGGGCGAACCCCACCGCGGCCATGAAGGCGAGCAGGGCCAAGACGATGGCCACGTCGATGAAGTGGTCAACACCGGTGTGGATGGCGTAGACGCCGATGAACCCGACCAGGATCGAGGCGATCAGCTCCAGCGCCACGACCCGATTGGGCAGCATCGGTCCCTTGGCCAGGCGCACGAAGGCCAGCACCAGCGACGCCGAGAGCATGGCAAAGACGAGGGTTGCGGCAATCCCGAGCATCAGCGCATCACCTCCAGCACCCGGCGCTCCAGCTCCTTGACCTCATCCAGCAGCGCCTCCTCATCCTCGATGTACATGGCGTGGATGTAGAGCACCCGCCGGTCGGTGGAGACGTCCAGCGACAGCGTCCCCGGGGTCAGGCTGATCAGGTTGGCAACCACCGTAATCTCGCCGTCCGTGCGAGCCTCCAGCGGGACACCGATCACCCCCGGCCGCATGCCCCACTCCGGCGTGACCACATCGTAGGCGACCCGGGCGTTGGCCTTGATCAGCTCCCAGATGTAAAAGAACACGAAACGGATGAACCGCGGCACCCGCTGGCCGTAGCCGGCGAACGCCGGCAGCTGGTTCTGCATCACGGCGATGGCGCCATAGCCGAGCAGGAAGCCGAACAGGGCATTGACCGCACTGAAGTTGGCGGTCAGCACCACCCAGACCATGGCCAGGACGACGTTCCAGGCGAATGGGATCACTGCGCACCCTCCTCCAGCACGGCGTCGATGTAGACCTGCGGATCAAGCAGCTGCTTGGCGGAGGCCTCGGCCAGCTCGTAGAGCGGCTGCGCGTAAAGACCGATGAACAGGGTCAGCAGCGCCAGCCCGGCGATCGGCAGATACATGGCCCACAGGCCCGGGTCGCGCCGCTCGCCGGTGAGCACCGAGGTGTCCTGCACATGCTCGGGCACCCCGTGCCAGAACGCCTCCTGCCAGATCTTGGTCATCGAGTAGAGGGTCAGCAGGCCGGTGAGCAGGGCCACAAAGACGATCCCCCAGGAAGCCTGCTCGACGCCGGCCCAGATGACGATCAGCTTGGCGATGAACCCGGACAACGGCGGCAGGCCGGCCAGCGACAGCGCCGGCACGGCGAAGAGCAGCCCCAGGAACGGCCGGTGCTTGTAGAGCCCGCCCAGGTCGCGCAGCTCGTAGCTGCCCAGCATCCGGTAGGCCACACCGGCGACCAGGAAGAGGTTGGTCTTCACGATGATGTGGTGCGCGATGTAGAAGACACCGCCGATCAGGGCCAACGGCGTGAACAGCGCCAGGCCCATGATCATGTAGCCGATCTGGCTGATGATGTGGAACGAGAGGATGCGGCGCACCTCGTAGTGGTACGCGGCACCCAGCACGCCGGTGATCATCGTGAAGCCGGCCGCCCAAAGCAGGATCTCGTGGGTGTAGGCGACCTCCTGCGTGAAGATCAGCGTAAACACCCGGTACAGGGCGTAGACACCGACCTTGGTCAGCAGGCCGGCGAACAGCGCCGAGATGGCGATCGGCGGCGTGTGGTAACTCGCCGGCAGCCAGAAGAAGAGCGGGAAGGCACCGGCCTTGATGCCGAAGGAGACCATGTACATGGCCGCCAGCACGGTGACCAGCCCGGGCTGATCCACCTCGGCGAGCTTCACCGCCATGTCGGCCATGTTCAGGGTGCCGACCAGGCCGTAGGTGATGCCCACCGCCGAGAGGAAGATCATCGACGAGAGCAGGTTGAGGGTGACGTACTTGATCGCCCCCTCCATCTGCGCCCGCTCGCCGCCGAGGATCAGCAGCGCGAACGAGGCGACGAGCATCACCTCGAACCAGACGTAGAGGTTGAAGACGTCGCCGGTCAGGAAGGCGCCGGCCACACCGGCGAGCAGCAGGTGCAGCAGCGGCCAGTGGCCGTAGTGCTCGTGCCCGCGCGGCGTGGTGGCCGTAGAGTACACGGCGGTGGCGAAGCCCATGATGCCGGTGAGCACCGCCATGATGGCGCCCAACAGGTCGGCGACCAGGGTGATGCCGAAGGGCGCCTTCCAGTCGCCCATGTGCATCACCACCACGCCCTCGTGCCAGACCGTGTGCAGCAGCCACAGGGTGCTGGCCAGCAGCGCGCCGGTGCCGAGCACCCCCAGCCAGCGCTGCACGGTCAGGTGGCGGTGGACCGCCAGCGAGACGGCGCCCAGCAGCAGGGGCAGCAGTACCGGTATGGCGACTTGCAGACTCACGTGTCCGTATCCTTCATCTGATCCAGATCGTCGGCCTGCACCACCTGATACGCCTTGTTGATCAGCACCAGCGCAAAGGCCAGCACGCCGAAGGCGATCACGATGGCGGTCAGGATGAGGGCCATGGGCAGCGGATCACCCACCGCGCCCAACGGCCCGTCGGCGCCCTCGGGGATCAGCGGCGGCGCCCCCCGCGTCATCCCCGCGGCGGTGAAGAACAGCAGGTTCGCCGCGTTGGAGAGCAGGATCAGGCCGATGACCAGCTTGACGATGGAACGGCGCAGCATCATGTAGATGGCGGCGGCGAACATGATGCCCACCAGGACGGCCATTAACGGTTCCATAGCCTTACTCCTCCGCCTCCGCCAGGCTCACCACGATGGCCAGCACCGAGCCGAGCACGGTGAGGTAGACCCCGACGTCGAAGATCAGCGGCGTGTTGATGCTCACCTCCCCGATCAGCGGGATCTCCGGATACCACCACAGCGCCTTGAAGAAGGGCTCGCCGATGAAGATCGGCGGTACGGCGGCCAGGGTGCCGATGACCAGGCCGACCCCGGCGATGGTCCGTGCATCCACCCGCAGCACCTGCTGCGTGGCCGGCACGCCGAAGGCGAACAGGTAGAGGATGAACGCCGAGGAGGCCACCAGCCCGGCGATGAAACCGCCGCCGGGCAGGTCGTGACCGCGCAGCAGCATGAAGATGGAGAACAGCAGCTGCAGCGGCAGCAACAGCCGCGCCATCGTCGAGAGGATCAGGGACCCGGGCTGGATCATTGGTTGTCCTCCTTCTCGGCGGGACTGCTCTCACCGGTCACCCGGTACTTGACCATGGCGTAGACGCCGATGGCGGCCAGAGCGACGACGAAGATCTCGCCCAGGGTGTCCAGCGCCCGATAGTCCACCAGGATCACGTTGACCACGTTGCGGCCGTGGGCCAGCGGCACACTCTCATCCAGGTGGTAGGCCGAGATCGGCTCGGCGAACTGGACATCGATGGTGATCAGCAGCAGCGAGGTCACCAGCACGCCCATCACCGCGGCCACCACGCCGTCGCGCACCCGCTGCTGCGGCGTGGAGAAGTTCATGAAGCCGGGCAGCCGGAAGAGCACCAGGACCAGCAGGATCACCGTCAGGGTCTCCACCAGGATCTGCGTGATGCCCAGATCCGGGGCGCTGAACAGGATGAAAATCAGCGCCACGGTGAAGCCCATCACGCCCAGCGACGCCACCGCCCCCAGCCGCGAGTTGGTCACGCAGGCGAAGAGCACCGAGGCGATCAGCACACCGGCGATGATCCACTCGTAGAAGTAGACCTCGAGGCCGGCGCCGAAGCCCCCGTCGTAGCGGGTGGCGAGGGTGTAACCGACCAGAAGTACAGTGGTCAGCACCGTGGTGGTGATGTAGTGGCGCAGGTAACCGTTCTGCAGCACGCGGGTCTGCCAGTCCGCACTCCAGACCAGGGCGTCGAGGGTGCGAAAGTAACCGGCCTCCGGGCCGCGCTCATAGAGCCAGTCGTACCGGGCCATCGCCTCGCGCACCTGATCCCAGCGGGTGAACAGGAAGGCGCCGGCGGCAATGGCGAACAGCGACATGACCAGCGGCAGATTGACCCCGTGCCAGAGCGAGAGGCTCACCGAGATCTGCTCACCGGCCAGCGATGAGGCCACGGCACCGATCAGTCCCTCGGGAATGAACGGGAACACCCCGAAGAGCAGGCTCAGGACACCGAGGACCGCCGGCCCGGCGAGCATCCCCGGCGGCGCCTCGTGGGGCTCCTTCGGGGTCTCGGTGCGCTCGCCGAAGAACGGCCGGATGGCCACGATGCCGGCGACAATGACCACGAGCACGGCGGTGCCCAGGGCGAGCAGGGCCAGCACCGCGGAGAGGTAGGGCGCCTCCAGCACCGACTCAAGCATCAGCTCCTTGCCGAGGAAGCCGAACAGCGGCGGGATGCCGGCCAGTGACAGGGCCGAGACCGCGGCCAGCACCGCCGTCTTCGGCATGGCGTGGCGCAGGCCGCCCATCTTGAGGACGTCCTTGGTGCCGGTCTCGTGGTCGAGGGCGCCGGCGACCAGGAACAGGGCGCCCTTGTAGAGCGAGTGCGCCAGCAGGAAGGCGCCGAAGGCGATCATCGCCCCCTCGGTACCGATGCCGGCGAGCATGGTCAGCGTACCCAGGGCCATCACCGTGGAGTTGGCCAGCACCCCCTTGATCCCGGTGCTGCGCACGGCGAAGTAGGCGCCGGTGAACATGGTGATGGCGCCGACCAGCGGCAGCAGCGTCATCCACAGCGTGGTGTCACCCAGTGCCGGGTGCAGCTTGGCCAGCAGGAAGACGCCGGCCTTCACCATGGTGGCCGAGTGCAGGTAGGCCGACACCGGGGTCGGCGCGGCCATGGCCCGCGGCAACCAGAAGTGGAACGGCACCTGGGCCGACTTGGTGAAGGCGCCGAGGAGGATCAGCAGGGTCAGCGGCACGTACCACTCGTGCTCGCGGATCACATCGCCCTGCTTCAGGAGCTCGGAGATCGTGTAGGTGTCGCCGACGATCCCCAGCATGATGAAACCGGCGAGCAGCGCCAAACCACCGCCAACGGTCACCAGCAGACCCTGCAGGGCGTAGCGCCGCGCCTTGGCATCCTCGTTGTCGTAGCCGATCAGCATGTACGAGGTAATGCTGGTCAGCTCCCAGAAGATGAACAGGGTGATGAGGTTATCGGAGAGCACCAAGCCCAGCATCGACGCCATGAAGGCGAGGATGTGGACGTAGAAGCGCGGCTGACGCTCGTCGCCATCCAGGTAATCGCTGGCGTAGAGCAGGACGAAGGTGCCGATCCCCGAGATCAGCAGGGCGAAGAGCAGCGACAGCCCGTCCACGTAAAAGGACAGGTTGACGTCGAGCCCGGGCACCCAGGTGTACTCCATCCACACCGTCTCGCCGCCGACAATCTGCGGCAGGAAGGTGGCAAAATAGAGGGTGAGCACCGCGGGCAGCGCGGCGAAGGCCCAGCCGGCGCGGCGGCCCAGGACGGGCTGCAGCCACGGCACGAGGGCGGCGAGCACGAATCCGGAAAGTACTGCAGCAAGCATGCGAGGCCGATCTCCTGACGGTCTCGTCGGCAGACAACGGTTCTGGAAGATACCCGATGCTCCGGGGGCTGACAAGTTGGCGCAGCTGCAGCGGCGCCGGTAACCCCTTGAGTCGCCTTCTCACATCTGCCCGTCGCGGGTATCCTCCCGACCCATGAGCGAAGCCGATATGACCGAGCACCCCCCGGACAATGTCGTCTACCTCGCCCGCACCGAACGCGGTCAGGGTCGGGCGATCCCCGGTCGGATCGAGCGGCTGCGCCGCCACGTCGAGGGCCGTCTGGTGGGATCGCTGCGTCAGGGCCTGCACGAGGCGCAGGAGCGGCTCCACGAGCTGGCCGGCGGCGGCGAGCAGGGTGACGCCTACCGCCAAGACATGCAGATGGTCCGACTGCACCGCCACGACATGGAAGAGGTCTTGCGCGCCGGTCTCGAGTACCGCTTCGCCGGGCTCATCGACCCGGCGGCCGTTGACCCGCCACCCACCCCGGCGCACCACAGCGCGGCGGCGCGCATTCTGACCGATCTGCGCAGCCGCACCGCAGCGACGACCGAGCCGACCACCCGCGCCCTGGACGCCGCCCTCCCCACGGTGCGCGTGCGCGAGCCGCTCAACCCGCTGGCCGCAGCGCAGGTGGCCGACCTGCTGCTGCGTGTCCAGCAACGCCCGCCGCTCGCCGCCCCGGCACAGGAGGTGGTGCTCGAAACGCTCGGGGACGCCGTGGGCCGCATGCTGCCGGATCTACACCGCGAGGCGGTGGCGCAGCTCACCGGCGACGGCGCGGCGGACCCCGCCGGGCCGTCGGGGGCGCCCACCGGCCCCGCCGAAACCCGAATAGCAGCCCGCGCCGGG
>NZ_JAJNRF010000013.1:0-69078 GCF_022228075.1 Halorhodospira sp. 9628 | reverse complement strand
CCCCCGGGGGGCGGGGGGGCGGCGACCAGCGTCGCCGACGAAACCCGATTCGCAGCACGCGCCGTGCGCAGCCGCGACCGTGTGGAGGCGGCCCGGCAGCGGGTCAGCGAGGAGATCGAGCGCTGCCTGGAGGGGCGCCGGCCGCCGGCACTCATCGAGCAGCTGATCCGGGACGCCTGGGCACGGCTGCTGCTGCTGATCCACCTGAGCGACGGCGCGGACTCTGAGAACTGGGTCCGCCACTGCGCGGTGATGGAGCGCCTGGTCTGGAGCGTCGACACCCCGCCGGATGCCACCTCGCGCCGACGGCTGGTCCTGGAGATCCCCCTGCTCCTCCACGAGGTGGCCGACGGCCTGCGCGAGGTCCTCCATGACCCCTTCGAGGTCAGCAAGGTGCTCCGCGCCCTGGAGGCCGAGTACCTGAACTGCCTGACCCGCGGCGATCCGGGGCTGGCCCAATTCAGCGCCAGGAACGACGATACCGCCGCGGCGAGCCACCGCGAGGGGGACGTGCGCCGGGTGGCCGCCCTGCCCGAAGGGACCTGGATGGAGATCGGCGGGGCACAGGGCGAGCGCCTGCGCGTCCGGCTGGCCGGGCACACCGCCGATGGTCGGCTGATCTTCGCCAACCGGGCCGGCTTCAAAGTCCTCGAGCGCAGCACCGAGGCGCTCGCCGCGGCCGTGGCCGACGGGCAGGCCAAGCTGCTCGACGACCATGAGCTGCTCAACGACGGGCTCTCGCGGGTCATCCGCCGGCTCGTCGAGCGGCGCGCGGGGCACGGCGAATGAGCGTGGCCCGCCGCGTACGGGCGGCCCTGATCCTCGCCTTGGCCCTCGTCCACCTGCTCCTCGGCGGGCTGTGGGTCACCGGGGCCAGCCTGCTCTCGCGGCGGCTCGGGCGCCACGCGGCGGCCCTGTGGAACCGGATCCTCATGGCCCTGATGCGCGTCCGCCTTCACCGGCACGGTCGCCCGCAGCGCGGCGCCCTCCTGGTGGCCAACCACCTCTCCTGGCTGGACATCGTTGCCCTGTTCGCCCTGGTGCCGGACACCTTCCTGAGCAAGGCGGAGCTGCGCGACTGGCCGATTGTCGGCCGCGTGGCCCGCAACCTCGGCACCCTGTTCATCGGCCGCGGCCACAGCGGCGCAGCGCAGCGGGCCGCCGGCGAGATGGCCGAGCGGCTGCGCCGGGGCGATGCCGTGATCTTCTTCCCCGAGGGCCGGATCAGCACCGAATTCGGCATCCAGCCGTTCCGCCCGCGGCTGTTCCGTGCCGCCCACGAGGCCGACTCCGCAGTGCAGCCGGTGGCCATCGGCTACCGTCCGCGCCACCGCGGTGACGATCTGGGGGAACTGGTGCCGGAGCGTCGCATGCTGGACAGCGCCTGGTGGGCGGCCGGACACGGGGTGGAGGTCCACATCCACTTCCTGGACCCCATCCCGGCCGCGGAGCGGGACCGCCGGCAGCTGGCCGACGAGGCGCGCAAACGGATCGCCGATCGGGCGGGGCTGCCGCTGCTCGGGCGGACGCCGGCCAACGGCGACGCGTGATAGAGGGGCGTATCGCCTGCGCGGTTGAGGCCCGGGCGCGGGGACGCCGTCCATCCATCCCTGGAGGCTTCACGGCCGCATCCCTGCGGCCGAGACCCCGCACCCGGGCCTCCACCGCGCAGGGACACAACCGGCTGCCACCCTCCTCGGTACGAGGGAAGGCTAAACGCTAGAAGTCGACGCGCACGCTGCTGGCCACCGCCCAGGTGGAGCTACCGTCGCGCACCCCCGCTTCCTCACCCTCGGGACCGGCCACCCGGCCGTGGTACCAGGGCACCAGCTGGGACTTCGAGTCGTTGTTCAGGTTGGCGTAGGTGACGTAGAGCCGGGTCCGCTCATCGGCGTGGAAGACGGCGCCAATCACCGCCATACGCCCGCCGTGGCCGCTTTCATCCACATCGATGGCGTAGTACTGCCCGCGCAGCTCCAGGTCGTCGGCCAGACGGTGGCGCAGGCCGAGTCCGTAGCCGTCGGCGTCCTCCTGGCCATTGTCCGTATCCCACGCCTCCTTGGAACGCTGGCCAAAGCCGATCAGCGTCCAGTCGTCCCCGATCGCCCAATCGGCGCCGAGGCGAAAGACCTCGCCCTCATCCTCGTCTTCGTCGCCAAAGAACCGTTCGGTCCCAAGGGCCAGGCGCAGCGCCGGCCACTGGTAGTCGACCACGGCGGCGTAGGCCTGGCGCTCGTTGTCGTCCGCCGGCGGCTTGGGATTATCCTCCTCGTCACCGGTATCGAAGCTGTAGTGCAGATCGAAGCCCCACCCCTCGCCCTCCGGCGTGGTCAAGCGCACCCCGGCTGGAAAGCGGCTGTCGAAGTGCGGGCTGTGCTCGCCGCGCAGGATGTTGCGCGAATCGCCCATCTCGCCGCTGAACAGATCGAAACGGCCGCGCAGGTCCTTGACCGCCGAGTTCATGTAACCCAGGCGCAGGGTGCCCCAGGACTCGCGCAGGCCAAGCAGGGCACTGCGCGAGGCCCACTCCAGGCCGTCACCGCGGTTGAAGGCAATCTGCTGCTCCACCTCGCCGAGGACGGTCAGCCCGGTCTCCAGCTGGTGCTCGACGTCAAAGCCCAGGCGACTGGAGTTGCTGGCCAGATCCCAGGCGCCATACCCGCCGCCGCCGTAGCGCTCGATGCTCAGGTTCAAACGCCCGTAGACGCCCCAGTCCACCGCCAGCGCCGTCGCCGGCGCCAGCAGAGTCAGCGCGGCGAGCAGACGCCAGCCGGATGCGGGGCGCCGACGCCCCGTGCGGATCACTCCCATGCAGTGCTCCTTCAAGGCCGTTGGTAGGGACCGGCGCCGTGCGCCCCTCCGGCGCGCCGGAACCGATGGTTGCAACCGGGCGGGATTGTAACCCGGCGCTGGGCGGCGGATCAGGCGGCCGCGCCCGGGCGCCGCCAGGCCCACAGCAACAGCGCCACCCCGCCGAGGATCATGGGCAGGGTGAGCACCTGGCCCAGGGTCAGCCAGCCGAAGGCGAGGTAGCCGATGTGCGCATCCGGCATGCGGAAGAACTCGACGAAGGCGCGGAAGCCCCCGTACGCCGTCAGGAACAGACCGGTGACCGCACCGCGGGCCCGCGGTCGGGCGGAGAACCACCAAAGCAGCACGAACAGGGCGATCCCCTCCAGCCCCATCTGATAGAGCTGCGAGGGGTGGCGTGCCTCGTCGCCCAGGGGCGGATAGACCATGGCCCAGGGGACCTCGGAGGGCCGGCCCCACAGCTCGCCGTTGATGAAGTTGCCCAGCCGCCCGGCGCCGAGGCCGATGGGCACCAGCGGCGCGGCGAAATCGGTCAGACCCAGCAGCGGGATCCGGTAGCGCCAGGCGTAGACCCCCAGCGCGGCGGTGACCCCGAGGAGCCCGCCGTGGAAGGACATGCCGCCTTCCCAGAGCCTCAGCAAGGCGAACGGGTCGGCGGCGAGGCCATCCAGGTTGTAGAAGAGGTGGTAGCCGAGCTTGGCGCCGACAATCACCCCCAGGGCGCCGAAGAAGACCAAGTCGTCCACCTGCTGCCCGGTCACCGGGCTGTCCGGCCGACGCGCCCGCCAGCGCCCCAGCCCCCAGGCGGCGAGGAAGCCGACGACGTACATCAGGCCGTACCAGTGGATGGCCACCGGCCCGAGCTGGATGGCGACCGGGTCGATATCGGGATAGACGAGCATGGGCGGAGACTAGTGGAGAGCGACGCGGCAAGGCAAGCGCGGCGCCGACATCCGCGGTAGGAAGCGGGCCAAGCAGGCAGACAGCCAGGAAGCGAGAAAGGATCCCGTGGCCCCGCAGCCGGGGTGGCCGCAGGGCCACGGGATCAGCGCGCCCGAATCAGCGCGAAGGAAGTGGAGCACCCACGGGCGACCTCAGAAGCCGAAGCCGAAGCCGACATTCAGGTAGAGGCCATCCAGGTTGTCGGGGCTATCGCCATCGGAAAAAGCGTCTAACTCGTCGTCTACGGCGTTCGTCCCCCGGTAGGCGATCTTGGTGAACAGCTCCGAGGTGTCCCCGGTGTCCAGGGCGAAACGGCCGTAGATGTCGGTGGCTGTGACGTCGGCGCTGGCCTGCCCGAACATCAGGCCGACGCTGGTGGCGAAGCCGACACCACCAACCAGATCGTACTCGGCAGTCAGACCACGGAAGTCCCCTGTCGTGCCTCCAAAGCCATCCAGCCGCTCGTAGTAGACGCCCATGCGGAAGTCTTCGTTGAGATGGACGCCGAAGTCGAAGGTGTTGGCGGAGATATCACTGTCCTCGACGTCGGAGTCGAAGGCGGTGTAGACCGGCGTGTGGCCGTACTTGAAGAAGAACGTCTCGGCGCTGGCCGAGGCGGCGAAGGCCGTGGCCGAGAGCAGGGCCACGCCGGCGATGGTGTGCCTGGCATGCTTGTGCATGGTCAACCTCCTCTGTTGCCTGTTCTGCTGCACCCGCACCCGCACCCCGCGGTGCGGAGGCGGCGTTTGGGCGATCGTCTTAGAAGTGGACGCCGAAGCCGACACTCAGCGTGAAGCCGTGCATGTCACTGGCGTCGTTCGCTGCACCGTCGAAATCCTGAGCAAAATCGCTGTCCGGCACGGTGCGGTAGGCGAGCTTGGCGTTCAGGTTGGCGTGGTCGTTGGCCAGCAGCGCCGCGCGGCCGTAGATGTCCGCCACCAGGCTGTTGCCGCTGTCGGAGCGACCATTGCCGACCATGAAGCCGACACTGCCCATGAAATCGCCGGTCTCGAGCATGCCGTACTCGGCACTGATGCCCTGGATGTTGGCGGTGTTGCCGCCCTCACCATCCAGGCGCTCGTGGTAGACGCCGGCGCGCAGCTCGTCGGTCACACTGGTGCCGAACTCGAAGGCGTTGGCGGAGAGATCGCTGTCCTCCACGTCCGAGTCGAGCGCGGTGTAGACCGGCGTATGGCTGTAGTTGAAGAAGAAGCCGTGCTCGGCCACCGCCGGGCTCGCTGCCAGGGCGCCGGCGGCGACCAGGGCACAGCCGCCGATAATGCGTGGGGAAGCTTTGCGCATGTAGACCTCCTTGCTCAAAGGTGTTGTTGCCGGAAGGCGCCGCCGCCTGCCGGATCGGGCGCAGCCCGGGCGGGCGCCGGCGCGGAATAGGGGTGCAGAGGCGCGCGGCCGCAGTGCGCGCGGATAGCCCCATGGCGGCCCGCCGGGGATCGGGTCAGACAGGAGGGACTCAAGGCCGGGATCGACGGCATGGGATCTCCTTATCAAGGACGTCCCCGGGAACACGGGCGCGCCTCCTGCGCACCGCCGTTAATCGCAGGTTAGCAACGGGCCGGAATACGCTCAACGGACAGAAAACCGCACGCCGGGGCACCCCGGTGACGCCGCGGGCGCCCGCTCAGCCGGCCGCGTCGAGGCGCAGCGAAAGATCCAGGGCGTGGACGTGCTTGGTCAGGGCACCGACGGAGATACGGTCCACGCCGGTGGCGGCCAGACCGCGCACGGCGTCCAGATCCACCCCGCCGGAGACCTCCAGGGCCACCCGCCCGGCGGCCTGCTCCACCGCCTGACGGATGCCGTCGGCATCGAAATTATCGAGCATCACCACATCGGCGCCGGCGGCGATGGCCTCGTCGAGCTGCGCCAGGTCCTCGATCTCTACGGTGATCGGCGTCCCCGCGGCGCGCAGGCGCGCCACCTCAACGGCCGGGGTGAGCCCGCCGCAGGCGGCGATGTGGTTCTCCTTGACCAGGTAGGCGTCGAACAGCCCGAAGCGGTGATTGTCGGCCCCGCCGGCGCGCACGGCGTACTTCTGAGCGGCGCGCAACCCGGGCACCGTCTTGCGGGTATCGAGCACCCGCACCCCGGTGCCGGCCAGGGCATCGGCGTAGCGCCGTGCCGTGGTGGCGGTCCCGGAGAGGAACTGCAGGAAGTTCAGCGCCGTGCGCTCGCCGGTGAGCACCGCCCGGCTCGGCCCCTGGATCCGGCAGACCTCGGTGCCCGGCTCCAGCCAATCGCCGTCGCCGTGAAGCCAGCGCACCCCCACGGCCCGGTCGAGCTGCCGGAAGACCTCATCGAACCAGGCGCTGCCGCAGAGCACCGCCGCCTCGCGGGCGACGACGTGGCCTTCGGCCTGCCGGCTGGCCGGCACCAGGGCGGCGGTGAGATCACCGCCGCCGACGTCCTCGGCCAGGGCGCGGGCGACGTCGTCACGGATGGTTTCACGGGGAGGGAGCGGGATGGGCATGCTTGATCAGGGTTCCGTGGGCACGATTCACAGGGTGCAGCGTACCCGGGGTCAGGGCAAGCTGGTGGCGATCACGGCGCGCAGGAACAGCGCCTTGAGGTAGTCGGTTTCGGGGATGGCCGGATGGATCGGGTGGTCGGCGGGGAGCCCGCCGCGCTCGAGGATGCGCACCGAGCGATCCAGATGCCGCCCGGCGGCCAGCAGGATCCCCGACAGCCGCTCCTCGGGCAGGTGGGCCGAGCAGGAGCAGCTGAGCAGTACGCCGTCGCGGCCGAGCAGACGCAGCGCGGCCTCGTTGACGCTGCGGTAGCCGCGCTCGCCGGCCTTGCGGTCGCGGCGGCGCTTGATGAACGCCGGTGGGTCCACCACCGCCACGTCGTAGCGCTCCCCCTCCTGCCGGGCCACCGCCAGGTAGTCGTTCACCTCGCCCTCGACCACCGTCACCCGGTCGCCGACGCCGTTGCGCTCTGCGTTGGTGGCGATCCGATCACAGGCCTCGGCGGAGCGCTCCACGGCCACCGCCTCGCGCGCCCCGGCCACAGCGGCGGCGATGGCGAAGCCGCCGGCGTAGGCATAGGCGTCCAGCACCCGGGCGTCTTCGGCATAGGCCGCCAGGCGCTGGCGATTGCCCCGCTGATCGTAGAACCAGCCGGTCTTCTGCCCGCTCACCGACGGCACCTGGAAACGCAGGCCCGCCTCGCGGACCTCCAGCTCCTCCGGACCGGGCGCGCCGAGCCACTCCACCCGCCGGTCGAGCCCCTCGCGCTCGCGCACGTTGTTATCCGCCCGCCAGAGCACATGCGCCGGGCCGACCACCTTCGCCAGGGCATCCAGGACTTCGGCCTGGAGCCGCTCGATGCCCGCGGTGTTGGGCTGAACCACGCAACAGTCGCCGAAGCGATCGACGACCAGCCCGGGCAGGCCGTCGGCCTCGCCGTGGACCAGCCGATACCACGGCTCGGCGAAGAGGCGCTGGCGCATGGACAGGGCCACCTGCAGACGGTGGACCAGGGTGGAACGATCCAGCGACACCTTGGCGTCGCGGCTGACCAGCCGGGCGCAGATCAGCGAGTTGGGATTGACGTAGGCGCAGCCGAGGGCCTTGCCGCGGGCATCCTCCACCACCACCTGCTCGCCGGGGGCGAAGCCGCGCAGGGGGGTACGGTGGGTGTCTACCTCGTTGCTGAAGATCCACAGATGACCGGCGCGCAGGCGCCGCTCCTCGCCGGATTTCAGGCGCAGTACGGGTCGCTGCTCCATGGGGCCTCCTGAAAGGAAGCCCGGTATTCTGCGGTGCTGTCGCGCGGCACGCAATCGCACCCGGTCCGGAGCGGCGCCGATGCCCATCACCATCCGGCGATTGCTTCTTGTTAAACTGACGCCATCGTATTGGCCAAGCTGGAGCGACATCCGTGCGCATCAAGTCCGCCCCCGTCGTCATCCTCTCCGCCGCCCTGGTCACCGCCCTGCCGGCGACCTCCGTCACGGCGCAGACCGCCTATGTCGGCGACGAGATCAGCATCTCCTTCCGCACCGGTGCCGGCTCGCAGTACGCCATCGAGCGCTTCCTGAGCACCGGCGCCCCCCTGGAGGTCCTCGACCCCCCCGAGGATGCCGAGGAGCGCTTCGGCGAGGCGGCCCTGGAGGACTGGATCTACGTCCGCGACAACCGCGGCGACGAGGGCTGGGTGCAGGAGCGCTTCCTGATGGCCGAGCCGCCGGCCCGGGTGCGCATCGGCCGGGTTGAGGAAGAGCGCGACGCCGCCCTGGAGCGGATCGCAGAGCTGGAGGACGAACTGACCGGGCAGGCGGAAGAGAAGGACGCCCTGAGCGAGGAGCTGGCCGAGGCCGAGGCGCGCATCGAGGAGCTGGCGGCCGACCTGGAGGCCGCCAGCGACGGCTACGAGCTGGTCGAGGCCAACGAACAGCTCCAGGAGCGGGTGGAGCGGCTGCTCGAGCGCAACGAGCAGCTGGAGGAGCAGAACTCCGCCCTCGCCGAGCGCAGCCGCCAGGAGTGGTTTTTGGCTGGCGCCGGCGTGCTGGTGGGCGGGCTGATCCTCGGACTGATCCTGCCGCACCTGCGCCCGCGCCGCCGGGACAGCTGGGGCGGCGGGCTGTAACGCCGTGACCGCGCCGCTGCCGGCCCTGCACGAGATGATCGCCGAGCTGGTCGCCGAGCCGTCGGTGAGCAGCGTCGAGGCGGAGCACGACCAGGGCAACCGTGGCATCACCGAGCGGCTGGCCGGCTGGCTCGAGGATCTGGGCTTCGACTGCCGCATCGAGGCCCTGCCCGGCCGTCCGGAGAAGACCAACCTCACCGCCACCCTGGCCCCAGCGCGGGCACCGGAGCGGGGCGGATTGGCCCTGTGCGGGCACACCGACACCGTCCCCTGCGATCCGCAGCGCTGGTCCGGCGACCCGTGGCGCCTGCGCGAGGTGGACGGCCGCCTCTACGGACTGGGCGTGACCGACATGAAGGCGTTCCTGGCCCTGGCCGTCGAGGCGGCCCGCGAGGTCAACCCGGCGCAGCTACAGGCGCCGCTGACCCTGCTCTGCACGGCGGACGAGGAGAGCGGCATGGACGGCGTGCGCGCCCTGCTCGACGCCCACCCGGAGGGCCTGGGCCCACACCATGCAGTGGTCGGCGAGCCGACCCGCAACCACCCGGTGCACGTGCACAAGGGCATGATGATGGAGGCGCTCCACATCGAGGGGCGGGCCGGGCACTCCAGCGACCCGCGCCTGGGGCGCAACGCCCTGGACGCCATGACCCGGGTGCTCAACGCCCTGATCGCCTGGCGCGAGGAACTGGCCGCCACCCACCGGGACGAGCGCTTCGCCGTGGCCCACCCCACCCTCAACCTCGGGCACATCCGCGGCGGCGACAACCCCAACCGCATCTGCGGCGAGGCGGAGCTGCACATCGACCTGCGCCCCCTGCCCGGCATGGATCCGGCGGCACTGCAGCAGGAACTCGACCGGCGCCTGGCCGAGGCCCTCGGCGACGACGCCGTACACCTAACCCGCCGCCCCCTGTTCCCGGCCCATCCGCCCATGGCCACGCCAGCGGACGCCGAGGTGGTGCGCTTCGCCGAGTCGGTCACCGGCCACCCGGCCGGTGCCGTGGCCTTCGCCACCGAGGCGCCCTACCTGGCCCGGCTGGGCATGGACGTGGTGGTCCTCGGCCCCGGCGAGATCGAGCAGGCCCACCAGCCCGACGAGTCCATCGCCATCGAGCGCCTGGCGCCCACCGTGGCGCTGCTGCGCCGCTTCATCCACCGCTTCTGCCTGTAGGCCGCGGAGCCCCCATGCGTCTCGCCGACCTCGATCCGCAGCAGTTCGTGGAGTGGTTCCGCCACGCGGCGCCGTACATCAACGCCCACCGCGGGCGAACCTTCGTCGTCGCCTTCCCCGGCGCCGCCGTCGAGGGCCCGCGCATCGACGGCCTGGTCCACGACCTGGCGGTGCTGGCCAGCCTGGGCGTGCGCCTGGTGCTGGTCCCCGGCGCCCGCCCCCAGGTGGAGCAGCGCCTGCGCCGCCGCGGCCTGGAACCGCGCTACGCCCAGGGCAGCACCGGCCTGCGCATCACCGACGGCGACGCCCTGGAGTGCGTGCGCGATGCCATCGGCGAGGTGCGCACCCGGCTCGAGGCGCGCCTTTCCACCGGCGTGGCCACCTCACCGATGGCCGGCCTGCGCCTACGCGTAGCCTCGGGCAACGTCATCACCGCCCGCCCGGTGGGGGTGCGCGACGGCATCGATCACCTCTACACCGGCGAGGTACGCCGGGTGGACGCCGAGGCGCTGCGCCGGCGCCTGGACGACGGCGACGTGGCCCTGGTCTCGCCGCTGGGCTACTCGCCCACCGGCGAGGCGTTCAACCTCTCGGCCGAGTCCGTGGCCCGGGCCGTGGGCGAGGCGCTAGCGGCGGACAAACTCATCCATCTGACCCGGCACGCCCCCCTGCGCGACGCCGACGGCGCCCCGGTGCGCGAACTGACCCCGCGCGAGGCGCGGGCCCGCCTGGACGCCGGCGGGCTCGCCGACGACGCCCGGCGCCTGCTGCACAGCGCGCACCAGGCCTGCCTGGGCGGCGTCGGCCGGGTCCACCTGCTCGACCGCACCCAGGACGGCGCCCTGCTGCTGGAGCTCTTCACCCGGGACGGCGTGGGCACGCTGATCGCCCCGGAGCCGTTCGAGTCCCTGCGCACCGCCGGGCTCGACGACATCCCCGGCATCCTCGGCCTCATCCGCCCGCTGGAGGAGAGCGGCGCGCTGGTCTACCGCCCCCAGGAGCTGCTCGAAGAGCAGATCAGCGCCTTCACCGTGGCCGAGCGCGACGGCGCCGTAGTCGCCACCGGCGCCCTGCTGCCGTGGCCGGCCGAGGATGCCGGCGAGATCGCCTGCCTGGCCGTGGACCCGGACTACCGCGGCGCCGGGCGCGCTGACGCCCTGGTCCGCCGCCTGGAGCAGCAGGCCCGCGGCCACGGGCTGCACCGGCTGTTCGTGCTCACCACCCGGGCCGAGCACTGGTTCCGCGAACGCGGCTTCGAGCCCGCCGCCCCGGAGGCCCTACCGGCCACGCGGCGGGCGCTCTACGACCGGACCCGGGGCTCGAAGGTCCTGGTCCGGGACATTCCGTGATCCGCCAAACCTGAGGAGTGCTTCGGGCTGATGCGCGCCTATCTCGATCTCGTCCGCCACGTCATGGAGCACGGCCACCGCAAGGCCGACCGGACCGGCACCGGCACGCTGTCGATCTTCGGCCACCAGATGCGCTTCGACCTGCAGGCCGGCTTCCCGCTGGTGACCACCAAGCGCGTGTTCTGGCGCGGCGTGGCCGAGGAGCTGCTGTGGTTCATCCGCGGCAGCACCAACGCCCGCGAGCTGGAGGAGCGCGGGGTGCGGATCTGGTCGCCGTGGGCCGACCCCGACGGTGAGCTGGGGCCGGTTTACGGTGCCCAGTGGCGCAGCTGGCGCGCGGCGGACGGCGGCGAGATCGATCAGCTCCGCCAGGTACTCGACCAGCTGCGCGAGCGCCCCGACTCCCGCCGGCACCTGGTCAGCGCCTGGAACGTGGGCGAGCTTGAGCGCATGAACCTGCCGCCCTGCCACCTGCTCTTCCAGTTCTATGTGGCCGACGGGCGCCTCTCCTGCCAGCTCTATCAGCGCAGCGCCGATCTCTTCCTGGGCGTGCCGTTCAACATCGCCTCGTACAGCCTGCTCACCCACCTGGTGGCCCGCCACGTCGGCCTGGACGTGGGCGAGTTCATCTGGACCGGCGGCGACTGCCACCTCTACCTGAACCACCTGGAGCAGGCCCGCGAGCAGCTCGGCCGCGAGCCGCGGCCACTGCCCACCCTGCACATCGACCCGGCGGTCACCGACCTCTTTGCGGTGCGCTTCGAGCACCTGCAGCTGACGGGCTACGACCCCCACCCCAAGCTGACCGCCCCGGTGGCGGTGTGAATCTGCAGCCAATGACGCCGATATGCCATCATGAGGCGTGATATGACGGAGCTTTAAGCGCGACCCACGGCGACCTCAGGATGCCAACATGGCCGAGACACCCGCGAAGCCGCAGCACAATTCCAACTACCAGCGACTGCGCACTCAGCGAGCGCAGGCTGCGCGGGATCGCGTACTCCCTCTTGCTCATGAGGCATTGGGACGCCTTCAGAAGCTTGGGGTGGAAGCCCGCGTGACGGGATCACTGGCACGGGGCACATTCCACGAGCGCTCGGATGTCGACTTCCTGATCATCCGATTGCCCGACGAGGAGCTACGGTATCGGCTGGAGCGCGTCATCGAGGAGACGATGGACGGCATCCCCTTCGATGTCGTCTATCTCGATGAGGTCAGTCACCCCGAACTCCGCCGACGATTCCTTGAGGCCGCCCGTGACCGAAGCAATCTGGCGTGATATCGAGATTGAACTTGAACGTCTCGAGCGCGAGGAAGGGTTCACGCAACGCTTGCTTCAGGAAATGCCCGAAGACCCGCCGTCGGACTCTTATGTTGAATGGCGGGATAAGAAGGCGCTCGCCGATGCCGTTGAGTCCCTCTACACCGGGATGGAACGAGTCCTGAACATCGTTGCCGAGCACTGCGATGGAGAAGCGCCCGCCGGCCGCGACTGGCACCGGCGCCTTATTGACCGCCTTGCCCACGAAGGCGCCGACAGCCAACGGCCGCCATTGCTCTCATCGGAGACCGCCGAGCGGCTCCACGATCTACGCGGTTTCAGACATCGCTCCCGCCAGGGCTACGGCGCTGAACTCGACTGGCGGAAAACGCGCCGGGCCGGAGGCGACGCACTCGACGCACTAACCGCCTTCCGCAACGACCTGCACGTGTTCGGGCGAGCACTCGGCCTGCACGACCATTAACCCTCTTCCACCGGGGAACGGATTCATGGAAATCGTCCTTGTCGCCATCGTCGGCCGCAACGGCGTCATCGGCGCCGACGGCGACCAGCCGTGGCACTTCCGCTGTGACCTACAGCACTTCAAGGCGATCACCCGCGGCCACCCGGTGATCATGGGCCGGCGCACCTTCGCCGCCATCGGCCGCCCGCTGCCGCAGCGGACCAACATTATCCTCAGCCGCGACCCGGCCTTCGCCGCCGAAGGCGTCGAGGTGGCCGCCGACGCGGAGAGCGCCCTGGCCCGCGCCCAGGCGGCGGCCGGGGGCGAGCAGGTGATGATCCTCGGCGGCGGCGCGGTCTACCGGCTCTTCCTGCCCCGCGCCCACCGGGTGGAGCTGACCGAGGTGGATGACGCCCCGCCCGGCGACACCACCTTCCCGGCGCTGGGCGACGACTGGCGGGAGACCGCCCGGGACGAGGCCGAGGAAGACGGCTACCGCCTGACCTTCCGCACCCTGCTCCGTCGCGACGGTTGACCCGGAGGCGCCGTGTACCAGTACCTGTTCGGCCCCGTCCCCTCCCGCCGTCTGGGCATGTCCCTGGGCGTGGATCTGGTCCCGCACAAGGTGTGCAGCTTCAACTGCGTCTACTGCGAGTGCGGCCGCACCACCCGGCTGACCGTCGCCCGCGACGCCTACGTACCGCTGGAGGCGGTGACCGCCGAGCTCGAGCACTACCTGGCCCACCACCGCCCGCCGGATTTCTTCACCTTCTCCGGCGCCGGTGAGCCCACCCTCAACAGCCACCTGGGCGACGTGCTGGCCTTCATCCGCGAGCGCGCGCCGCAGGCGCGCACGGCGGTGATCACCAACGCCAGCCTGATCGACGACCCGCAGGTGCGCGCCGAGCTGGCCGGCGCCGATGTCGTCATGCCGTCGCTGGATGCCGCCACCGAGCGAACCTTCCGGCGCATGGACCGCCCCTCGCCGCGGGTGCGCCTGCAGCCACTGCTCGACGGCCTGGTGGCCTTCCGCGACCGCTTCAGCGGGGCCATTTGGCTGGAGGTGGTGATCCTCCCCGGCCACAACGACAACCCCGAGGACCTGGCCGCCCTGCGCGAGGCCCTGGTGCGCATCCGCGCCGACCGCATCCAGCTCAATACCCTTGACCGCCCCGGCACCGAGACCGACCTACAGCCCGCCCCGCGCGAGCAGTTGGAGCGAATCGCCGCCGAATGGGGGCTGGGGAACGTCCACGTGGTCGGCGCCGCCCCGCCCCCTGCCACCGAGGCGGGCTACCGCAGCGATGGCGGCTCCAACACCGTACTCGCGACCCTGGCCCGCCGCCCCTGCACCGCCGACGACCTGGCGCACCTGCTCGGCCTCCCCACCGACGAGGTGACCGCACGCCTGGCCACCCTGGAGGCAGAGGGGCAAATCACCGCCGTGGTGCAGGAGCGCGGGGTGTTCTACCAGGCCACGGACCGCGCCGCCCGGGGCGAGGCGGAGTGACGTCAGGGACTTGGGTGCCGCGAAGCCACGCACGCCTTCAACCACTACTGCAAGAGGCCTGCGAAACTTATTGAAAATATTGCGCCATTCCCCACCAGACGTATTGCGCCGATCCTCGACCATCGTGTAAAAGGTGGCGTATCCGCTGAGCCGCTTGAAAAGGCTCAACGGAGCCCGTGACGCGGGGGCACTCAAGCATCGCCGGCACCGGCCGACAACGGTTGGTGAGGGACCGGCTCGCGGAAACGGCGGCCCCGGCTGACAGAACGACAAAAGCAGAAGCTCAGAAAAAGACGAGGAGCACCCCCTATGAAGAAGCAACTCATCACCCTGGCGACGGCCACCGCCATGACCGCGCCCGCCGCCGTGCTGGCCGACGCCCACAGCGACGGTCCGGAGGTCTATGGCCGCGTGCACCTGTCCCTCGACCACGAGGGTTACGACGTCAACGCAGCCGGAGACAGTGGCGACCTCACCCTCGCCTCCCGGACCTCGCGGATCGGCGTCCGCGGCTCTGAGGAAGTCTCCTATGGGCTCACCGCGATCTACCAGTTCGAGCACCAGCTGGACGCCTCCGACTCAGGCTTCAGTGGCCAGCAACTGCGGGATACTTTCGTCGGCGTGCAGGGCGACTGGGGCCAGGTTCGTGCCGGCCGCCTGCCCGCGCTGAACGGCATCGTCTACGGGCCGGGTAATTTCTTCCCCACCCAGGCCGGTGACCCGGGCAACGTGCTCCTGGCAATGGGCGCCGCGGAGGACGATGGTAGTTTCCTGGGCGGCCGCGCTAGCGGCGTGGTCGAGTACACCACCGCCCTCGCCGGGCCGGTGCAGGCAAGTGTCCAGTTCATCCCCTCCGCTTACGAAGAGCCCGGCGATCACGAACACGATTACAGCCTCTGGGTCACTTACGACGAAGGGCCACTGGCGGCACAGGGCACGGTCTACGTCTATCACTACGATGATGATCCGGTTGG
Organism: Halorhodospira sp. 9628; assembly: GCF_022228075.1. Classification (NCBI taxonomy): domain Bacteria; kingdom Pseudomonadati; phylum Pseudomonadota; class Gammaproteobacteria; order Chromatiales; family Ectothiorhodospiraceae; genus Halorhodospira; species Halorhodospira sp. 9628. The sequence goes on along the minus strand of NZ_JAJNRF010000013.1, from coordinate 53,986 downwards.
GTCCGGGGCTGAAGCGGGCGATAACGACACGCTGGCTGCTCTGCAGGCCGAGTATGATTTCGGCCTCTTCCGTGTAGGCGGTGGCTTTGCCACTGTTAGCTCAGACGTGGATGACATGGACGACTCCGCAGCGTGGCTCGGGGCAGGCTTTGACGTGACCGAAACCGGCACCATCAACGTTCAGTACTCCGGGCTGATGGCGGATAGGGATGACGCCGACGCCTCGATCATCGCGCTCGGCTTCACCGAAGCCCTCAGCGACCGTACGTCGGCCTACGCGAACGTAGCATTCATCGACAACGATGAGAAAAACGCCGTCAACCCTCACTCGTACGCCTCAACTGGCCCGCAGGACGGCATTGCGAACGATGAAGACGGCCAAGTGGTCTCCGTCGGCGTCATCCACGACTTCTAAAGCGGTCCTCACCCGCACAACAAGAAGCCCCGGGTGCAACCGGGGCCTTGTCTGACTCCAGGGCGCCCTCGGGCGCCCTTTTTTTGTCGGGATCGGGCTAATCGAAGTGGGTGCCGGGGCGGGCCTCGACCTCGGCGGGCAGGCGGTAGCCGCGCTCCATGGCCGTGCCGCCGAGACCGACGAGCAGCAGCGGGCGCAGGCCCTCGCCGCCGGCGGCGATGCGCGCGCTGACCAGCCACGGTCCCCACTGCCCGCCCAGCTCGAGGAAGGGGTAGCGATTGGAGCTGCGCCCGCCGGGCATGGGGACCGCGCTCTCGTCGTCGTCCCAGCGACTGCGTTCCCACGCCTGGTTGGCGGTGAGCCAGCCCACGCCCGTCTCGCCCAGGGGCCGCCACAACCCGGCGCCGATGGTCAGCTGCACGGTGTCCAGATCGACATCAGCACGCTGACCGGCAACGTCCTCGACCCGGTAGCTCACACTGCGCAGGCCGAGACTGCCGCTGGCGGTAACCGGCAGGCGGTCGGCGAAGTACTGCCCCTGAACGCCGAAGTGGACGTTGAGTTCGCCGTCGCGCTCCACCCGGGTAAGCCCATCGAAGCCGTCCGGGCGGTCGCTGTAATCGACCCCGCCGTCGCTGCCCGGCAGGCGGTAGCTGTCGTAGGGCTCGCCGCCAAGGCTGCCCACGCTCACGCCCCAGCGCCAGCCGTAGTGGTAGGGGTGGCGGTAGCGCGGCTCCTTGTAACGGCGCTCGATGCGCTGGTCCGGGCGCAGCACCAGCTCATCGACGACGTCCTGGTAGTCGGGGTCATCCCGGGTGACGCGCACCGTGTACGCCCCCGCCTCGGCGGGGCGGCGGATGGCACCGGGCTCCTGGTGGTCGTGGCTGTCCAGGCGGATGACGCTGTGCCGGCCGGCGGCACGCAGGTCCAGGTGGCCGTACTGGCGCTCGGTCAGGCGGGCCGAGAAGTAGGCCGCCGGGCTCCGCTCGCCGACTTCCACCGTGGCCGTCTCGCCGCGGTACTCGGCGGTGTCCAGCACCCGGATGCGGTAGCGCTGCCCCGGACGCACCGGCACCCGCGCCGGGGTGACGTAGTCGCGCCCGTCGATGCGCACCACCGCCCCGGCGGGCTGGGTGTGCAGGTAGAGGGTGGCTTGCTCGGCGTCCGCCCACGCCTCCGGCTGCAACGCCACCAGGCAACAGAATTGGGCGGGCAGTCCGGCGGGCTGATCCGGGGCACCGAGGACCTGGACGCGGATCTCGCCACCGAGACCGCGCAGACTGCGCGCCGCTGTCCGGCCGTTGTCGTCGGTGAGCAGGGTCATGCCGCCGATGCGCAGCTTGAGGTTGGGCTGTGGGCGCAGGGAGTGGCGGTCCACGGCCACGAAGCGGACCTCGCCGTCGGTCACCACCGGGATCACCTGCAGTTGCGCGGCGGCCTCCCGGGCGGTCTCCTCGAAGTAGGCGGCGAAGGTGGTCTCGCCCAGGCGGGGGCTGTAGAGTCGCTCATCGCCCACGCCGGTGCGCACCACCGTCTGGTGGCCCCGCGCCGCGCGGGCGAAGCGCTGCCCGGGGCGGTCCTCGGGCACCGCCTCGGTGAGCTCGAACTGCGCCATGGCCGGGGCGTTGCGCCGGGCCTGGGCGCGCAGCCGATCCATGCGCCCATCGGGCAGGCGAACCCGGACGTACCACCCTTCGGCCACCCGCTGCTCGGCCACTACGCTTGCACCCTCCAGGGCGACGTGGCTCACCGAGGCCACGGTGGCGGTAAGTTCCAGCTCGGTGTCCCGCTCCACCTCGTCCCCGGCGACCTCACCCCGGCGTTGCAGGCTGCGGAAGACCTCGCGCTGCTCGCCGCGCACGGCGGTGACCACCTCACCGGCGATCTCGTAGAGGGCCGACTGGCGTGCCTCCTCGGGGGTCTCGCCGGTGCCGTGCCCGTAGGTGTAACCCGGCTCCGCCGCCGCCCGCCCCTGCTCGCGCAACTCCGCAGCATCGGGGTGGCGATCGCCGAGCCAGGCACACCCGCCGCCGAGCACCATCCCGCCAACCAGCAGCAGGACGGCGGCGAAACGTGGCAGGCGGCCCGGCACGGGAGCCCCCGTCACCGCTGCTGCATGCGGTCGCGATGCTCGTCCCGGGCCCGTTCCAGATCCTGCTCGGCCTGCTCCCGCTCCTCGCGGGTCTCGGCCTCCTCCAGGGCGCGCTCGGCGGCCCGCTCGCTGGCGCTGCGCTCAACCCGCTCGGCACAGCCGCCGAGCAGCAGCGCGCCGAGCAGCGGGATCAACAACGTCCGGCCACGGCGCATGGTGCCCCCTACTGGTTGACCCGCTCGCGCAGCCGGTCCAGGTGGTTCTCGGCGGCGCCGCGCAGATCCGAACGCAGCCCATCGTCGTCCTCGGCGCCGATGGCGCGGAAGTAGGCGTCGAAGTCCTGCTCCAGATCGTACTGCGACATCACCACCCAGCGGCCGTCCTCGGTGACGTCGGTGCGTTTGACCTGCACGCCGACCAGGGTCTGGTCGATCCACTGCTCGGTGCTCTGCTGCAGCTGCTGCCGGGTGCGCGCGCCCTCCTCGTCACGGCCCAGGTCCTGACGGTCGAAGTATTCGCTGTTGAGCGCCTGGATGGTCTGGGTCAGCTGCTCGGCGATCTCGGCGGCGGCGTTGGTGCGCGCCTGGCGGCGCATCTGATCCGGATAGTCCGGCTCGGCCTGGGAGACGCCGAAGCCGTAGACCACCATGGACTCCTCCGGCGTCTCGCGCTGCACGTACCAGCCGGGCAGCCCCAGGCGCTCTTCGGCCTCAGGCTCGGTCTCGGGCGGCTCGTCGGGGGTGGTGCCGCAACCGATCAGGGTCGCGGCCAAGGCGCTGGCCGCCAGCAGGGCGGGGAAACGGTTCAGGGGCATGGATCCTCCGGGGTGAAAGCCGCTTCGTGGATGGTCTCCACCAGTCCCTACTATAGCCCAATCACCCCTGCTGCGCGCCGGGTATCCGGGCTAGAAGATGCGGCCGAAGACCATGTGCACGCCGGCGCTGCCGCCGGTGTCCGCGTGCAGGCCGACGTAGCCGGTGCGATCGACCATCAGATCGAGCTGGGTGTAGGCGCCGGTGAGCCGGTCCTGCTCGAAGCCGTCGCGTACACCATTCACGTACTGATCGCCATCGATGGCACTGAGGTAGCCGCCCACACTCCAGCGCACCGGGCCGACGCGCACCACCGGCCCGAGCCGCGCCTGCAGCTCGGTCCACTCGCGCTCGACCTCGCGGCCGTTGCTGCTGCCGTCGACGTCGTGCCAGGTGTAGCGGACCTCGCCGAGCAGGCTCACCGGCTCGCGGTGGAACAGGTGCGAGCGCACGCCGGCGCCGATGTAGTAACCGCTGAGCCGTGTGGTGTCGGCCACCTGGCTGTCGGGGGCGGGGCCGGGGTCGTCCACCCGGGAGCGCATCCAGCCGCCGAACAGGCCGGGCTGGATCTGCGGGTTGCCGACCTCGAAGAGCTGGAAGCCGACGCGGCTGGTGCGGTGCTCGACGGTGCGATCACCGTAGTCGAGGTCGGTCTGGGCGTGGGCACCGCTGATGCGCAGATCCACGTCGTATCCGCGCTCACCCTGGTAGCCGTGCGCCGACGCCGGGCCGGCCACCGCCATCACCACGGCGGCGATCAGCGGGGAACGGACGCGGCGGCGCGGGAGGGTCATGTGCGCTTCATGGCCTCGAAGAACTCGGTGTTGGTCTTGGTGTCCTTGAGCTTGTCGAGGAGGAACTCGATGGCGGCGACTTCGTCCATGTTGTTCAGGAGCTTGCGCAGGATCCAGGTCTTCTGCAGCTCCTCCGGGGTCATCAGCAGTTCCTCGCGGCGGGTCCCGGAGCGGTTGAGGTGGATGGCCGGGTAGATGCGCTTCTCGGCGATCTTCCGGTCCATGTGCAGCTCCATGTTGCCGGTACCCTTGAACTCCTCGTAGATCACCTCGTCCATGCGCGAGCCGGTCTCCACCAGCGCGGTGGCGAGGATGGTCAGGCTGCCGCCCTCCTCGACATTGCGCGCCGCGCCGAAGAAGCGCTTGGGCCGGTGCAGGGCGTTGGCGTCGACACCGCCGGTGAGCACCTTGCCGGAGGACGGCACTACCGTATTATAGGCGCGCGCCAGGCGGGTGACGGAGTCGAGCAGGATGACCACGTCCTTCTTATGCTCGACCAGGCGCTTGGCCTTCTCGATGACCATCTCGGCGACCTGGACGTGGCGCGAGGCCGGCTCGTCGAAGGTGGAGGAGACGGTCTCGGCGCTGAGCACCGAGCGGGCGAACTCGGTGACCTCCTCGGGCCGCTCGTCGATGAGCAGGACGATGAGGTAGCACTCGGGGTAGTTGTAGGTGATGCTCTGGGCGACGTTCTGGAGCATCATCGTCTTGCCGGCCTTCGGCGGCGAGACGATCAGGCCACGCTGGCCCTTGCCGATGGGGGCGACCAGATCGATGACGCGGGCGGTGAGGTCCTCGGTGGAGCCGTTGCCCCGCTCCATGCGCATGCGGTCGCGGGTAAAGAGCGGCGTCAGGTTCTCGAAGAGGACCTTGTTCTTGGCCGCCTCCGGCGGCTCGAAGTTGATCTGGTCAACCTTGAGCAGCGCGAAGTAGCGCTCGCCATCCTTGGGCGGGCGGATCTTGCCGGTGATGGTGTCCCCGGTACGCAGCGCAAAGCGCCGGATCTGGCTGGGCGAGACGTAGATATCGTCGGGCCCGGCCATGTACGAGGCATCGGCGGAGCGCAGGAAGCCGAAGCCGTCCTGGAGGATCTCGAGGACGCCGTCGCCGTAGATGGAGTCGCCGTTCTTGGCGTGGGCCTTGAGGATGGCAAAGATGATGTCCTGCTTCCGGGAGCGGGCAGTGCCCTCAATGCCCATGGACTGGGCGATCTCCAGGAGTTCGGTGGCTGGCTTTCTCTTGAGCTCGGTGAGATTCATGGTTCGCTTCGGCGTGGGGAGGGTCACGGGGGCGCCGTCCCGCCGGAGGTCCGCAGGGGCGCGGTAGCGCGGGACTGCATCCGGGGGCGGCGCCGCGGCGGTTTCGCTACAGGTTGCTGTCGATGAACGCGGTCAGCTGGGACTTGGACAGGGCGCCGACCTTGGTGGCCTCGACGTTCCCGCCCTTGAACAGCATCAGCGTGGGGATCCCGCGGATGCCGTACTTCGGCGGCGTTTCCGGGTTCTCGTCGATGTTCAGCTTGACCACCTTGAGGCGGTCGCCGTAATCGGCAGCGATCTCTTCGAGAATGGGGCCGATCATTTTGCACGGGCCACACCACTCGGCCCAGTAATCCACCAGCACCGGCACGCTGGCTTGAAGCACTTCCTGCTCGAAATTCTGGTCGGTGGCGTGCACGATTGCGTCGCTCACGGTAGAAGACCTCCAGGTTCGATTGCGTCGATATGGGCGGAGCCGCTGCGCGGGGCTCGGAAAATTGGAAACCGCTCGCTGATTGGAACCGAGGATCCCGACAAGGGGGCCGAATGCGGGATTGGGCGCTGCGCTGCCAAAAGAGCCGGTGCGCGACGCGCGGTTGTAGTAGGACGGAAAATAGCGGCCCTCGGCCAGCGTGTCAACTGCGCTGGCAGGCGCCGAGCGCTTCGCAGCAGCGCAGACCACGCTCTGCCACCTGTTTGAGGTCGCGCAGGGCGTCGTGGGCGGCGAGGATCCGCTCCTGGGTCTGCTCGCCGGCGCCTTCGTCGGCGATGGCTGCGGCGCGTGCCGAATCCGCCGCCTGCTCGAGTTCGATCACCCGGGCGCGGAAACAGCACAAGCGCTGACACTCGACGCAGTTGAGTGTCGCCTCACTCTTGCGCAGCAGCTCCTCGAACACCGCCCGCAGCACCGGCGAGGCGCCCGGGTCGCTGCAGACCGCCGCCACCGCCTCGGCGACGCAGTGGCTGATACGGGTCAGCTGCGCTTCCACCTCTTCCAAGGGGGCCATGGACTCGGCCAATTCCGGTTACCTCCGCTACGGGACAGGCTATGATCCTCTAATGATGCGGGTGAGACTCCACAATCACAAGTACCCCGCTGGCGGCCTAGCGTCGCGCCTCCCAGGGCAGGCCGTCGGTAATGCGCGCCCAGTCGTAGGCCGGGTCGCCCACGGCGATGAAATCGGGATTGAGCAGCGACGCCCCGGTGTTGTAACGCAGCGGGTCCCCGCCGACGTCCATCAGGCGACCGCCGGCGGCCTCCAGCACGCACTGCGCCGCACCGGTGTCCCACTCGCAGGTGGGCCCGAAGCGCGGGTACAGGTCGGCCTCGCCCTCGGCAATGCGGCAGATCTTCAGCGAGCTGCCCACCGAGAGTTCGCGGTAATCGCCCAGCCGGGCGAGGATATCGGACACCGCCGCCTCGCGGTGGGAGCGGCTGACCACGGCGGTCAGCGGCGGCTCGGCCGCCCGGGTGCGGATGCCGCGCCGCTCTCCGCCGGCCTCGCGCCAGGCACCGGCGCCTGCCGCAGCCGCCCACGTCACCCCCAGATCCGGGGCGTGCACCACGCCGAGCACCGGGCGACCGCCGTCGACCAGCGCGATGTTCACGGTGAACTCACCGTTGCGCTTGATGAACTCCCGGGTGCCGTCCAGCGGGTCGATCAGCCAGTACTGCCCCCACGCCGCGCGCTCGGCCGGCTCGATGTCCTCGCCCTCCTCCGAAAGCTGCGGCAGATCGGGGGTCAGGCCGCCCAACCCGGCCCGGATGGCGTCGTGGGCCGCCTGGTCGGCCCGGGTCAACGGGCTGTCGTCCGCCTTGGCCTCCACCTCGAAGTCGGCGGTGCGGTACACCGCCATGATGCGCTCACCGGCCTGCTCGGCGATCTCCTGCACCGGCGCCAGCCAGCGCTGCCACTGTTGCTCTGCCATCATCCCTTCCGTGTCGTTCGGGCGCGCATTACGCCGTGCGCGCCGCCAGGTGATCCCGCGCCAGGAACAGCGCGGTAATCGAGCGCGCCTCGGTCAGATCGGCCTGCCCGAGGAGCCGTTCCAGCTCTTCCAGCGGCCAGGGCACCACCTCGATCGGCTCCGGCTCATCACCGGGCAGGGGATGCTCGTAGAGCCCCTCGGCGAGGATGAGCTGCGTGCGGTGACTGAAGTAGGCGGGCGCCAGGGTGACGCTGCGCAGCACGGTGAGCCGCTCGGCGCCGTAGCCGACCTCCTCCATGAGCTCGCGGTTGGCAGCGCGCAGCGGGTCCTCCTCGGGCTCCACGCGGCCTTTGGGCAGCCCCAGCTCGTAGCACTCGGTGCCGGCGGCGTACTCGCGGATGAGCAGCACCTCGCCACGGGTGTTCACCGGGACCACCAGCACCGCCCCGGCTGCGCTGCCCCCCAGTCGCTCGTACTCCACCTCGACGCCGTTACGAAAGCGCAGCCCCACCGACTCGATGCGAAACAGCCGCGAGCGGGCAACGGTGCTGCGGTGGAGCGTCTCCGGGTAGCGATCGCTCATCGGCCCTGCCTTTTTTCGCGTCGGGCCATTGTACATCCCCCGACCCGGCGGCGGCGAGCGCCGCCTCAGGCGGCCAGGCGGGCGGTGTGGGCGGCGATGACCCGCTCCTCGTCGGTGGGGATAACCCAGGCGCGAAGGGCGCTGCCCGCCGCGGTCAGCCGGGGTCCACCGGCCTCGTTGGCGGCGCCGTCGAGCTCCAGGCCGAGCCAGGCCAGCCCCTCGAGGATGCGCCGGCGCACCGGCGTGGCGTGCTCGCCGATCCCGGCGGTGAAGACCACAGCGTCCAGCCCGCCGAGGACCGCAGCCAGGCCACCGATCTCGCGCAGCGTACGGTGGCAGAAGAGATCCACCGCCTCTTCGGCGGCCGGGTCGTCGCTGTCGAGGAGCACGCGCATGTCGGCGGAGAGCCCGGAGACGCCCAGCAGCCCGGACTCGCGGTAGAGCAGGCGCTCGACCTCCGCCGCCGTCATCCCCTCCTGCTGGAGCAGGTGCAGGATCACCCCGGGGTCGATGTTGCCGCAGCGCTGCCCCATGGGCAGACCGTCCAAGGCGGTAAAGCCCATCGTCGTGGCCACGCTGCGCCCGCCGGCCAGGGCGCAGAGGCTGGCGCCGGCGCCCAGGTGGGCGACCACGGTGCGCCCTGCCGCGGCGGCCGGATCGTATTCCGGCAGGCGGGCGGCGATGTACTCGTAGGAGAGGCCGTGGAAGCCGTAGCGGACCACGCCACGCTGCTCGTAGGCACGCGGCAGGGCGAAGCGCTGGGCGACCGCCGGCTGGGTGCGGTGGAAGGCGGTATCGAAGCAGGCCACCTGGGGCAGTTCTGGCGCCACCCGGCGCACCGCTTCGACAGCGGCCAGGTTGTGCGGCTGGTGCAGCGGCGCCAGGGGCTCGAGCTGGTGCAGGGCCTCGAGCACCGCCGCGTCGATGACCACCGGCGCGCTGTGCGCCTGGCCACCGTGGACGATGCGGTGCCCGGCGGCCACCAGATTCAGCTCGCCCAGATGGGCGCGAACCGCGTCGAGCACGGCCGACAGCGCCGCATCGTGGTCGGCACCGGCCCGCAGCTCGCGGGTGGCGACCGCCCCCTGCAGATCATCCACGTGCAGCCGTGCCGCGGCCCCGATCCCCTCCACCTGGCCACGCAGGTGCAGGGTCAGGGCGTCTTCATCCCCGTGCCGGTAGACCGCGTACTTGACGCTGGAAGAGCCGGCGTTGAGGACGAGGATGGCGTCGTCGGGCATCGGGCCGCCTCCGGCTAGAGGTGAGCCAGACCGCGGCGCTGGCGGTCAGCCACCAGCAGCGCAATGGCGCAGGAGGCCAGCCGGGCGATGACGTCATCGGCCCGGGAGGTGAGCACGATGGGCACCCGGGCGCCGAGAACGATCCCCGCCGCCTCGGCATCAGCCAGGTAGTAGAGCTGCTTGGCCATCATGTTGCCGGACTCGAGATCGGGCGCGATGAGGATATCCGGGTTGCCGGCCACCCGCGAGTGGATGCGCTTGGTCCGCGCCGCGCTCTCGGAGATGGCGTTGTCGAAGGCCAGCGGGCCGTCGAGCAGACCGCCGGTGATCTGCCCCCGGTCGGCCATCTTGCACAGCGCCGCGGCGTCGAGGGTCGAGGGGATCTCCGGGTTCACCGACTCGGTGGCCGAGAGGATGGCCACCTTGGGCTCGGCCACGCCGAGGGCGTGGGCCAGCTCGATGGCGTTCTGGCAGATATCCCGCTTGCAGGCCAGGTTGGGGGCGATGTTGATGGCCGCGTCGGAGATCAGCAGCGGGCGCGGATAGGTGGGCACATCCATGGCGTAGACGTGGCTGATGCGCCGCTCGGTGCGCAGCCCCTTCTGCCGGCTGACGACCGCGCCCATCAGCTCGTCGGTGTGCAGCGAGCCCTTCATCAGGCCCTCGACCTCGCCGCGGCGGGCCAGGTCCACGGCCACCTCGGCGGCCTGGTGGGAGTGCTCGACGTCGATGATCGGCGTTGCCCCCAGCTCCAGCCCCGCCTCGTCGGCGGCGGTGCGGATCTTGTGCTCGGGCCCGACCAGGGTGAGCGTCATCAGATCGTGCTCTGCCGCCTGCATGGCGCCCTGTAGAGCCAGGGCGTCCACCGGGTGGACCACGGCGACGCTCATCGCCGTCAGGTCGTCGGCCATGCGCAGCAGGCGGTGGAGTTGCCGACGCCGCCCCTTGCTGGTCCCGGCCAGGCTGCCCGGCTCGCCGTTGATGCGCTCAGTGGGCACGCGCACGGTGATCTGTCCGCTGATCACCGGGTCGCCGGTGTCCTTGACCGCGCGGGCGGCGATCACCGCCTGCCCGGTCTCGGCATCCTTCTCGACCACTTCCAGGGTGATGGTGACCACGTCGCCGATGGCGACACTGCCCTGGTAGATCAGATCCTGGGCCACCGGCTGGGTGCCGGGGCCAGGCAACTCGGTACAAACCGCGTTGACCAGCATCGTCCCCGGCCACAGGCCCTCGCCGAGGGTGCGCACATCCTGGTGATTGAGTCGGCTGGTGGTCTCCACCTGCTGGCCGGGGTGGAGCTCGTCGAAGAGGAAATTCTGCACCGTCATCGAGACACCCCGGCTCACTGCTGCAGCACGTAGGTGCCGGGGGCGTCGGTCAGCGGCTGGTACGAGCCCTCGCTCTGCCCCACGCCGGGCGGCGCCACACGGTTGCCCGAACGCTCGCGCAGCCACTGCTCCCACTCCGGCCACCACGAGCCCTGCTGCTCCGTCGCCTTCTCGAGAAAGACATGGGAAGGCACGTAGGGATCACCGATCCGCCGCGCCAAGCTGCGGTAGATGCGGCGGGGATGCCCCGGCGGCGTGACGATGCCGGCGTTGTGCCCGCCCTGGGTGAGGGCAAAGGTGACATCGGCGCGCGGCAGGAAGCGGTTGATCTTGTAGACCGAGCGCCAGGGCGCGATGTGGTCCTTTTCGGTGCCTACGGCAAAGGTCGGCACCTGGATATCGCCGATGTGGATCGGCTGACCACCGACGTCGTAGCGATCCTCGACGAAGTCGTTGTTCAGGAACAGATCCCGCAAGTACTCGCTGTGCATGCGGTACGGCAGCCGGGTGGTATCGGCGTTCCAGGCCATCAGGTCGATGACCGGGCTGCGCTGGCCCATGAGGTAGTCGTGGATCAGCCGCGAGTAGATCAGGTCCTTGGAGCGCAGCAGCTGGAACGCACCGGCCATCTTGGCGCCGTCCAGGTAGCCCTCCTCCCACATCATGTCCTCGAGGAAGGTAACCTGGCTCTCGTCGATGAATAGGTCCAGCTCGCCCGGCTCGGTGAAGTCGGCCTGGGCGGCGAGCAGGGTCATCGTGGCTAGGCGGTCGTCACCGTCGCGGGCCATGGTGGCCGCGGCCAGCATCAGCAGCGTGCCCCCCAGACAGTAGCCGACGGCGTGGATCTGGCGCTCCGGCACGATGGTCGAGACCGCATCCAGGGCGTCCATGACACCGTCCCGGCGGTAGGTGTCCATGCCCAGGTCGCGATCTTCGCGCCCCGGATTCTTCCAGGAGATGACGAAGACCGTGTGGCCCTTGCCCACCAGGTACTCGATGAGCGACTTGCCCGGACGCAGATCGAGGATGTAGTACTTCATGATCCACGCCGGGCAGATGAGGATCGGCTCCGGGTAGACGGTCTTGGTGGTGGGTTCGTACTGGATCAGCTCCATGATCCGGTTGCGGTAAACCACCTTGCCCGGTGTCACCGCCAGGTTCTCGCCCACCTTCCACTGCTCGGCGCCCACCGGCGCGCGGCCGCTGATCGTGCGCTCGCTGTCCTCGAGCAGGTTGGCGAAGCCCTGTACCAGGTTGGCACCGCCCTGGCTGAGGGTCTCGTCGAGGACCTCGGGGTTGGTGGGCAGGAAGTTGGACGGCGAGTAGAAGTCGAGCACCTGCCGGCCCATGAAGTTGACCACGTCCTCGTGGTGCTGGCTCACCCCACGAATGCCCGTCGTGGCGCTGTGCCACCACTGCTGGGTCAGCAGGAAGCCCTGCTCGAGCACGTCGTAGGGGAAACGGTGCCACTGCTCGGCGCTGAAACGGTCGTCCCCGGACCACGGCTTGGTGCAGGGCTCCGGGCAGGTGCCGGTCAGGCGACTAAAGACGTAGGCGTTGTAGCGCAGGGTGTTGCGCATCGCCTCGTCCATGAGCGCGAACTGCTTGCCCGGGTGGCTGGCCAGATGCACGGCCCAGTCGAAGGTGGCCAGCGACAACGCCGCCGGCGACAGCCCGAGGGTCATCCGGCCCAGGCCGGCGTGGAACAGGCGATCAACGGTCAGCGCTTCGCGCTCACCTTCCTCGAACTCGGGCATCAGGGGGTGGACCATGGTGGGGCTTCCTCGACGTTGCCAACGGGCCGCTCTCGGCGCCCGCGGGCGCCGTGTCGCACTGCACAATCTGGCCCCGGAAGCGCTGCGTGTCAAGGAACCCCCCGCCGCAACACCGGCTCAGAAGGTCACCCCGGCACCAACGCTGAACATCAGTGAGCGCGGGTAGGACTCGTCGTCGTGCTCCACCGAATCCCGGGCGTAGGCCAGGTCCAGGTCGATGACCGAGAACAGCGTCAGGCCGGTGGTGATGTACTCGAGCTCGGAGCCGGTGAGATTCTTGCGGTAGCCGAAGCGCACACCGGGCAGCCAGCCCTGGGGCGGGGCGGCCGAAACACTCACCGTGGCCCACTGGTGGTCGTCGCCAAAGGCGTCCTCCACGCCGTTGGCGTCCAGCGAGCCGGCCACCACCCAGCTCCGGTCCGGGGTGTAGACGGCGCCCTCGAGACCGAGCTGCCGCTCCAGGGTGTAGTCCGGGCGGGCCTCCAGCTCACCGCTGTCGATGAACTGCGCGGCGGCATCACAGCGCGACCGGGCGGTGCTGTCCGTATCGTAGTCATCGCAGTCCGTGCCGATGCGCCGGTAGTCGAGGCTCGGCTCGTTGACGTTGCGCAACGTCGCCCCGGCCTGCCAGCGCTCGGCCACCCACAGCGCGCCAAGGTCGACGCCGAGCCGGGTGCTGGCCTCGGTGTCGTCGCGCAGGGCGTCCTCCAGGACATCGGCGGTGTCGTCGTCCTCCACCTCATCGAAGGGGATGACTGCCTGGGAGAGCTCACCCTGGATCATGTTCAGCCGGGCACCGCCCACCAGTCGCCCCTGCTCGCGGACGACCAGCGGGCGCGCATACCCCAAGCGTAGCTCTCGGATCGTGGCATCCTGGATCTGGAAGGCCACCTCGGCCTCGTCCGGAACGCTATTACTACCTGGCGAAAAGCCCCCATCATCGAAGAGCAGTCCCAGCCGCGCCTGCCCGGAGCCGCGGGCCTCCACGGTTAGGGCGTCGCCGCGCTCCTCGCTCAGCGGCACCACCACCGGCGTCAGCGGGAGCTGGGCGGCGCCGCCGAGCTTGAGGTAACCGTCCTCCACGGCCGCCTCGAAGAAATCGATGAACTCAAGGAACTCGTCCTCATCGTCAAGATCCGCCGCCAGGGCATCGTCCAGTCGGTCGATGAAACCGTCCACCGGACCCAGCTCCGCCCCGGCGCTCACCGAGCCGAGCCCCACGTGCCGCTGCCCGGGTCGGGCGGCGGCACCGGCGGGGTTGGCGAGCCCCCCTAGGGCGTGGGGGTGACTGGTGGCACCCAGGGTGAACCCCGGGCTCACCGCGGCGCCGGGGGCCGCCGCCAGCGCCGCGGCGGGCGCGGCGGCCACCGCCAGGGCGCCGGCCAGATACAGACTGCGACGGCGGCTCACGATCCATCCTCCTCTGCACCGTGCCCCAGGGGTTCGCGCTGATCCCGGCCCACCAGGATGCGGACATCGGCCCCGCGGGGCAGATCCCCTTCGGTCACCTCCTGAATCCGCTCTAGGGACTCGCCCAGGGCGACGGCCTGCTCACCGTGGCCGGGACGGTAGCGGATGTGCGTGGTCTGCTGGCCATCACGGCCGTGCGCCGAGTCCTGGACGCGCACCACGTAGTGCCCTTCCTCCCGTACGCGATCCGCCATGGCCCGACCCATTCCCACCTCGCCGGAGGCGTTGATGACCTCGACGTCGAGCTGCCCGGCGCGGCGGCGCAGCAGCTCGATCCGCTCGCGCTGCTCGTCGGCCCGGCCGGCCTCCATGGCGGCCCGGGCCCGGGTGCTGGCGTGGGCGGCTTCCAGGTGCTCGACCCGTGCCGCCAGCTCGCGCCGCGACGGCGCCGGCTGCGGGCGGTGGGTAAGCTGGGCCGTCACGGTATTCGTGGGCTCGACCCCGCTGTCCGGCAGATCACGCCCGGCGCTGAGGGCAAGATCGATGGTGGGACCAAGGTGGAGGCGCACCCCGGGGCGCAGGGCGAGCCCGAATTGGTTCTGCACCTCGTCGCCGCTGACCCCGTAGACGGCGGCCGCCTCCAGGGTGAGATCGAGGGACGCGGCCACGCGGTGCTCGGCGCGGGCCCCGTAGCGCAGCCGGTTGACGGCGCGGTAGCCGGGCTGACCGTCGATCTCCGCCACATCGGCCCGCTCCACCGCCACACTGCTGTGCAGCCGCGTGGCGCCCAGGTCGTCGCTCAGGTGCAAGCCGAGACCAAGGTTGTGGCTGCCGCTGCCGATGCCCGAGTCGCCGTCGGCCGGGGCGACGGTGCCGTAGCCGGCCAGGGTGATGTCCGCTGCGCCCGGCTCCCGGCGCAGCGGCGTCGCCGCCTCCAGGGCCAAGTGGCGCAGGCCATTGCCGTCATCGCCCTGCGACCGGTGGTTGGCGGAGAGACCGATCTCGTAGCCGGCGGGCAACCCGTAGCGGACCCGGGGCTCGATGAGCTGCGCATCTTCCCGCTCCGAGCCCGACCAGCTCTGACGGCCAACGGACAGGGCGTGCACGGCAGCCCCATCCTCAAGAACCTCGGCGCCGCGGACCCCGGGGGGATCCGCGGCGCTGGCCGCGGTGCTCACCGCGGCCAGCAACAGGCCCAGCACTGCTACGAATGTCCGATCCATGGGAAGGCCTTATCGGAAAAACCTATCCCCGGTTAACGGCCGACCAACGCGCGCCTTGAATGCTGTGAAAGGCTACGATTCAGCATCTCCGCCGGCTTCGTCATCGGCCGCTCCCTGGCCCTCGTTCTGCTCCTCAGCCTCGTCCTGCTCCTCGGCCCGGTCCTGTTCCGCGGCAGCCTCTTCGGCCGCTTCCTCTCGCGCCGCCCGCCGGGCCTCGGCGCGCTCCCGGGCCAGCTGCTCGCGCAACTCAGTCACGCGTCCGCCAAGCTCCTCGAGCCGCTCATCATCGGCGAAGACCACCACCGCGCGGGCCTCGGTGCCCCGCACCCAGGGGTGCAGGCCGCCGACGCCGGCCAAGGCGAACCACCCCCAACCGGTAGTGCAGATCGGCTCGGCGGTGGTGGAGCCGTCGTCGAGGTTGGTCCAGCGCACGTTGATCAGAGCATTGCCACCCTTCTCCGCGGCCTGCTCGGCCAGCTCGTCGGCGACCTGATCAACCAGCGCGTCGCAACTGGTCCAGGCAAAGCCGCGGGCCGAGGCCTCCACCGGGCCGATTTCCACGTAGGGAAGGTTGCCGGCGGTACCACCGGAGTAAAAGGCGCGCTCGTCGTAGTCGGTATAACTGGAGGTGGTGCTGCACCCCGCCGCCACCAGGCCGGCACCGACGATGGCGATGATCCCTAGGCTTTTCTGCTGCATGGGTCTCCCCCCAAGGCAATACGTCACACATGGGCCGCCGGTGGGCGGCTAGAATCCGAGTTCGAGGCCGACATTGACCAGCGCCGAGCGGGGCACGGAGGAACCGTCGTGCTCCACATCGTCGGTACTCACCGCGGCGTCGATGTTCAGGACGCGGAACAGGGTCAAGCCGCCGGTGATGTACGACAGCTCGCTGCCGGCGTTATTGGTCCGGTAGCCGAGCCGGAACCCCGGCCAGAGATAGCTCTCACTGGCATAGCCCACGCCCACCGCCGTCCACTGGTACTCGTTGTTGTTCTCAGCGCCGTGGGGCCCCTCGACGCTGTTGAGATCGTGACTGAAGCCGAGCATCCAGCGCCGATTGGGCGAGTGGAGCGAAGCCTCCACCGTGCCCTGACGCTCCAGGGTGTAGCTCTTGGTGCGACTGACCCGGTCCTGCACCGAGGCAGGCAAGTCGTCGTAGCCGGCGATCTCCGGGTAGTCGAGGCTCGGCTCGTTGAGGTTCTTGCCGGTCAGCCCGACCTGGTAGTTGCGCGCCACCCAGAGCAGGCCCAGATCGACGCCGAAGGCGTCGTCGCTGGAGCGGCTGTCGGAGAAGTCGTCACTCAGGGTATCCAGCGCGTCGTCGTCGATCTCGCTGACCGCCCGGGCCATCTCGGCCTGGTAGTAGTGACCGCGGCCGCCGACGAAGAGCTCACCGTCGCGGCTGCTGTAGGTGCGGGCGGAGTAGCCGAGGGAGAAGCGCCCAATCGCGGCGGCTTCCATGTCGGAGTAGAGAGCCAGATCGTCTTCGCTCACCTCCCCAACCTCGCGGTCAGGGCCTTTTATGGTGACGTCGTCACCGTCGTACTTGATCTCCCAATCTCCGGAGCCGCATGTCGCGTCGTTGGCATTCTTACTACAATCCCACCCACTCAGGGGCATCCCGCCCAGTCCGCTCTCCAGGCGCCCGCCAGCGATACCTAGGCGAGCACTGCCAGTACCCTGAACATCGAGGGTCAGCGCCCCACCCAGGATTGCGTGATTGGCCACCAGCGGCCCCGGTGGTGCATGCACCCCGCCGGTGACCGCGAGGAAACCATCGTCCTGCCCCCGATCCAGCAGGCTCTGGCCTCGGCGCTCAATCGCCTGGATCTCACCCACGGCGTCTAGCAGGGGGCGAAGCGCATCGTCCGCCTGGCCATCCAAGTCACTAACGTCGAACTGTTCCTCCGCCCGCTCGAAGTCTCGGATGACGTCGTCCAGGCGATCGAAGTCGTCGGCCCAATCCTCAAAGTCATCGACAAAGCCGTCGATCTCGCCGAGCTCATAACCGACCCCGAGGGAACCGAGGCCAAAGCGAAAGCCCCGCGGCATGGCGGCGCCGGAGGCGGGGTTGGCGACGCTGCCCATCACCCCCTGGGTGTGGCTGATCTCACCGTAGGCGAGGTTGGCGCCGGACGGATGGTAGGGTGCGGCCAGCAGCGGTGTGCAGGCCAGGGTGGCGGCCAGGCCGGTGCCTGCACCGAGGAGTGCTCTTCTCATCGGGATCCCCCTTCCCGTGCGGCAGGCCACGGGGCGCGCCTGCCCATAGGAGTGAAATTACCCGACAACACGAGAGGTCACAAGGATTTTATCGCCGCAGGGCAACCGGCCGCGGGTGCGGCCGGTTGCCCGGGCCCTAGCGGCTCAGGACTCGCCGCCGCGCAGCAGCTCCATGGGGCTGCTGCGCCAGTCCCGGCGGGCCCCCAGCCAGCCCGCGCCGGCCACCGTCACCGCGCCGACGACCGCACCCAGCACCACCACCGATCCGGGGAAGGCGTAGGTCAGATCGAACAGGTACCGGGCCGCCAAGTAGCCGCCCGAGGCGGCGGCGATGCCGGCCAGCAGCCCGGCCAGCGCCCCGGAGGCCGCGAGCTCGGCCACCGCGATGGCCTCCAGCCGTCGCCGCGAGGCGCCCAGGGCACGCAGCAGCGAGGCCTCGAAGCGCCGCTGCGCCGCCGCCGTGCGCAGGGCGGCGAGCAGCACCACCACCCCGGCCACCAGGGTCAGAGCAGCCATCAGCTCCACCACCCGTGCCCCCTGGCCGATGATTCGCCGGGCGGTCTCCAGGATGGCCCCGATATCCAGCGGCGTAGCCCCGGGGAAGCGCTCGTTGAGCTCCGGCAGCACCCGCTCGGCGGCATCCCCCAGGCGGAAGCTGGTGATGTACTCCGGATGGGCATCGATCATCCCCGGGGCGGCGATGACAAAGAAGTTGGGATTGAAGCTGTCCCAGCGCAGCTCGCGCAGCGAGGTCACCGTACCGCTAACCGGCTCGCCGTCGATGACGAAGCTGATCTCGTCACCCACCTCGATGCCCACGCGCTCGGCGTAGCCGGCCTCCACCGACCACTCGGCACCGGGGTCGTCTCCCCACCACTCGCCGGCGATCACGCGATTGTCCTCGGGCAGGGTCTCGGCCCAGGTGAGATTGAGGTCCCGGTCGACCATGCGCTGGGTCCGCGGCGACTCGAAATCACCGGGGCGGACGCGGTCCTCATTGATGGCGTCGAGCCGGCCGCGGGTGATGGCGTAAAGGGTCACCTCGGTGTCCAACTCCTCGGCCAGGAAGGCCTGCAGCGGCTCGACCTCCTCCGGCGCCACGTCGATGAGGAAGGTATCCGGCGCATCGTCGGGGATGCCGGCCTGCCAGGTATCGAGCAGGTCCTCGCGGACCGCCGAGAGCAGCAGCAGCGCCATCAGCCCCAGGCCGACGGCCACCACCTGCACCACGGTGGCGCCGGGACGCCGGCTCGGCCCGGTGAGCCAGAGCAGCCGCGAGCCGCTGCGCGCACGCAGCCAGCCGGCCAGGCGCACGGCGGCATACGCAGCGATGGCCAGGGCGGCCAGGGTGGCGGCCGTGGCCGCCAGGACCACGCCGGCGAGGGTGAGATCGCCGGCGCGCCAGACCATGAGCGCGGCGATCACCGCCGCCGCCACGGCGTAGGCCCCGCCGGTCCGCACCACGCCGGCACCTGCGGTGCGCCGCAGCACCCGCATGGGCGGCACATGGCGCAGCCGAGCCGCTGTGGGCAAGGCGAACCCGGCCGCCGCGGCCACCCCGAGGCCCACCCCGTAGACGGCCGGCAGCGGCCCCGGAGGTGGCAGGTTGGGCGGCAGCACATCGGCCAGCAGGGCGATCATCACCGCGTGCAGGGCGAAGCCGATGGCCGCGCCGAGCACGCCGGCGGCGAGCGCCACCGCGCCGAGGACCGCGGCCTGGATGGCCACCACCCGGCCCTGCCGAGCGCCGAGCACGCGCATGACCGCCACGCGGTCGAGCTGCGCCTCGGCGTAGTGCCGGGCGGTGAGCAGCACCGCGGCGGCGGCGACCACCACGGTGATCAGCGCCGCCAGGCCCAGGAACCGCTCGGCCTGGCCGACGATCTCCTGGATGGCCGGCTGCGCCTCGGTGCCGGTAAGCACCTCGGCCTCCGGGCCATCCGCCCCGCGCAGCCACTCAGCGAAGGCATCCAGCTCGGCATCGGGGCCGGCGAGCAGCAGGGCGTGGCTCACCCGCGCGCCCTCGCCCACCAACCCGGTATCTGCGATGTCCTCCCAGGCCATCAGCACCCGGGGCGCCACGGTGCCGAACATGCCGGCACGATCGGGCTCGGCGGTAACCAGCCGCGTCATGGGCAGCTCGCTCTCGCCGACCTCCAGCGATCCGCCGAGCTCGGCGCCGAGCAGGTCGAGCAGTCGCGGCTCAACCCAGGCCTCACCCGGCTGCGGGCGCTGCTCCGCCACCCGGTCGGCGCTCTCGCGATCCTCTGCGTAGCGCAGCTCACCGCGCAGGGGGTAGCCGGCCTCCACCGCCTTGGCGGAGACCAGGCGCGTGCTGCCGTCAGCGGCCACCACGGTGGGGAACTCCACCGTCCGCGCCGCCTGCAGACCGCGCTCGCGGGCCTCGTCCAGCCACGCCTGCGGAGCGGCGTCGTCGGTGCGTACCAGGCGATCGGCGGCGATCAGCTCCGCCGCGCGCTCGGTGGTGGCCGCCCCCACCCGGTCGCCCAGCCACCCAACGGCGGTCACCGCGGCCACAGCCACAACCAGCGCGGCGGCGAGGATCCCCAGCCGGCCGGCGGCCAGATCGCGTCGCAGGAAGCGCGCGGCTAGCCGCAGCGTGGTGCCAATCGCAGAGTTCGGGGCGCTCATCGGGCCAGCACCCCCTCGCGGAAGCGATAGACGGTCTCGCAGCGCTCGGCCACCGAGGGATCGTGGGTGACCAGGATCAGGGTGGTGCCGTGCTCCCGGTTGAGGTCGAAGAGCAGGTCCACCACCTGGGCACCGATGGTGTCGTCCAGGTTGCCGGTGGGCTCGTCGGCCATTAGTAGCCGCGGCTCCGTCACGAAGGCGCGGGCGATGGCCACCCGCTGCTGCTCGCCGCCGGAGAGCCGCTCGGGGGTATGGTGCAGGCGATGCCCCAGCCCCACCCGCTGCAGCGCCGCAGCCGCCGCCTCACCGTCGCCACCACGGCCGGAGAGTTCCAAGGCCAGGCGCACGTTCTCAAGCGCCGAGAGCCCGCCGAGCAGATGGAAGGCCTGGAAGACAAAACCGATGCGTCCGGCCCGCGCTGCCGCACGCCCGTCCTCGTCCAGCGCGGTCAGCTCCTCGCCGTCGACACAGACCTGCCCGCTGGCGGGCTGCTCCAGGCCGGCCAGCAGCCCGAGCAGGGTCGATTTACCGGAGCCCGAGGCCCCCAGGATGGCGACGCTCTCGCCGTGGCGGATGGTAAGATTCAGGTTATCGAACAGGACGACCTCGCCGTCGGGGCCACGAAAGCGCATCCCCAGGCCGCGGGCTTCCAGCGCCGGGTGAGGGGTGCCCGCCGCGGCGGGGGCGTCGGCTTCTTCCTTCAGCATCGGGTGTTCGCTCCTATGGCTGGTACCGGCTGCTTCTTTTTGCCCCTGCGCCGGGCGTTGTTCGCCGCGGCACTGGCGCTGCTCCTGGCGCCGGCGGCGGCCGCCGCCGAGCGTCCGACCATCCTGGTCTTCGGCGATTCACTCTCCACCGCCTACGGCTTCGACCGCGACGAGGCGTGGCCCGTTCTACTCGAGACACGCCTGGACGAGGCCGACCTGCCCCACCGGGTGACCAACGTCAGCCGCAGTGGCGAGACCACCAGCGGCGGGACCCGGCGCCTGCCCGACGCCCTCCAGGAACACGAGCCGGAGATCGTCCTGCTCCAGCTCGGGGGCAACGACGGCCTGCGCGGCCAACCCCCGGAGCGGATCCGCAGCAACCTGGCGCGGATGATCGAGCAGGCCCACGAGGCGGACAGCCAGGTATTGCTGATCGGCATCCGCATCCCACCGAGCTACGGGCGAACCTACACCGAGCAGTTCGCGGCCATCTACCCCGAACTGGCCGAAGAGCACGACCTGCCGGTGATCCCCTTTCTCCTCGATGGGGTCTGGGACCGGGACGGGATGATGCAGAACGACGGGGTCCACCCCACCGCCGAGGCGCAGCCGAAGATCGCCGAGCGGGTGTGGGAGACCCTGCGCGAGCTACTCGACGCCCCCTCCTGACGGCTGACTGACGCCCCCGACCGGCGAGGGCGGGGTGAGGCCGGGGTCGGCCAGGGGCCTCGCTCGCCAGGGACGGCGAGCGTGGAGCCCCCAAAGGTGGGCGGGTAGCGTCCCCAGGTCGGCACCGGCGCCAGCACGCCCCCGCCGGCGGTGATCGTCGGTCGCCCCTGGGGGCAGGTATCAGGAGGTGGCTTTCTCGCCGCCGAACCACTCCATCATGCGCGGGATCAGGGTGCGCAGCTCAAGGGTCATCAGCGAGAAGTCGGCATCGAGCTGCTCGGCCTGGCTCTCCGGGTCGCGGTCGCCGGCCTGCTCGCGGATGACGTCGTGGAATTTCAGGCGGCGCAGGCTCAAGTCGGTGTCGAGCACCGCGCTGAGCCGCTCGCTGTAGGTCACCGCCAGCCGGCGAACGCGCTTGCCGGCATCGATGTGGGCACGCATCTCGTCGGAGGTCAGGTCCTGGCGCTTGACGCGGACCTCGCAACCCTCGGCGTTGGGGTCCTCGAGCACCGCCTCTTCGCCTAGCTCCAGGTCACCGGGCAACTGCTGCTGCGCCAGCCAGCGGGTCATGATGGTCCCCGGCCCCATCTCGGTCTCCGGCGGACTGAGGGTGAGATCCCCCCACGCCTCGCGCAGCTGCTCGACGAAGTGCTCGGCCTGTTTCTCGGAGCCGGCGTCCACCACCAGGTAGCCGGCCTCAGTATCCAGGTAGCCCCAGGTCCGCTTGTGGCGGCTGAATGCCCGCGGCATCAGGTCGGTGACCACCTCGTCGCGGATGCGGTCGCGCTCGCGCTTGCGCACCTTGCGATGCTCGGCCGCCTCCACGGCGCTGATGCGCTCGTCCATAGCCTCGCGAATCACCGCCGCGGGCAGCAGCTTCGTCTCCTCCTGCAGACAGAAGAGCAGGCTGCCGGCGGCGGCGTGCACCAGCGGCGCCCCGGGGCCGAGCGGCGGTACGAACCCACTGCGGCTCGGCTCCAGTGCCCCGCAGGGCGTGAAGGCGAGCGCACCCAGGCGCTGGTCGGCGGTCTCGGGGTCGTAAGCGACGTCATCGCGCAGGCGGTAGGGGATCAGGTTACGAAACCACATGGGGGGCCAGTCGGTTGCGCAGCTTCAGGGCTCGGTCGGCGGCCTCCTGCCGGTCGTCGCCGAGCACGGTGATGTGGCCCATCTTGCGGCCGGGGCTCGGCGCGCCCTTGCCGTAGAGGTGGAGGGTGGCCGCCGGGTCGGCGAAGACCTCGTCCCAGGGCGGGGTGCCGGCATCCCAGACATCGCCGAGCAGGTTGACCATGGCCGCCGGGGTCAACCGCCGGGTGCTACCCATGGGCAAGCCGCAGATGGCACGCAACTGCTGGTCGAACTGTGAGGTGACCGCCCCCTCGATGGTCAGGTGGCCGGAGTTGTGCGGCCGCGGGGCGATCTCGTTGACCATCAGCTGTCCGCCGGCGTCGATGAAGAACTCGACGCAGTAGGTGCCGACGGCGTCGAGCCCCTCTCCCACCACCCGGGCGATCTCCACGGCCTGCTGACACAACGCCGGGTCGAGGTCGGCATCGCTGACCGACAGATCGAGGATGTGGTCCCGGTGGCGATTCTCGGTCACCCCGTAGTGGACAAAACGGCCATCCACGCCGCGGGCGGCCACCACCGAGACCTCCATGGCCAGATCGATACGCGCCTCGACCACCGCCTCCTCGGCACCGATGGCCGGCCATGCAGCGGCCACGGCCTCGACGCTATCCACCCCCGCCTG
The DNA here is from genome assembly GCF_022228075.1 of Halorhodospira sp. 9628. Lineage (NCBI taxonomy): Bacteria > Pseudomonadati > Pseudomonadota > Gammaproteobacteria > Chromatiales > Ectothiorhodospiraceae > Halorhodospira > Halorhodospira sp. 9628. Next base: position 31,118 of record NZ_JAJNRF010000013.1, on the reverse strand, counting down.
GCCCTTGCCGTCGTAACCCAGCCCGGCGCTCTTGATCACCGCCGGGGCACCGAGACGTTCCACGGCAGCGGCCGCCTCCGCGGCCCCGCGGACGGACTCGAAGGGGACCGTGGGCAGGCCGTGCTGGCGCAGGAAGGTCTTCTCCAGGGCGCGGTTCTGCGTCGTCGCGAGGGCGTGGGGGGACGGCCGCACCGGTAGGCACTCCGCGGCGGCCTCGACGGCCCCCCGGGGCAGATTCTCGAACTCGTAGGTCAGCACGCTCAGCTCGCCAGCCAGGCTGCGCAGCAGCTCCGCCGTGGGCTCGGCGTCGTGCACGACATCGGCCACTTGCCCGGCCGGGGCCTGCCCGGCGCCGGGGGCGATGACGTGGACCCGGTAGCCGGAACGCCGCGCGGCCACGGCGAGCATGCGGCCGAGCTGGCCGGCACCGAGGATGCCGATGGCCGCTCCCGGCAAGATCGGCGCGGCGACGGTCATGAGAGCTCCTCCCCATAGACGCGCTCGGCCTGCTGGGTGCGGAAGGCCTTGAGCGCGTCGGCGTAGCGCGGATCCTCGCGGGCGAGCATGGCCACCGCAAAGAGCGCCGCATTGCGCGCGCCGGCGGTGCCGATGGCGAAGGTGGCGGTGGGCACGCCGGCCGGCATCTGGACGATGGACAGCAGCGAGTCGAGGCCGTTAAGGGCCTTCGACTGCACCGGCACCCCGAGCACCGGGACGATGGTCTGCGCGGCGAGCATGCCGGGCAGATGGGCGGCACCGCCGGCGCCGGCTATGATCGCCCGCAGGCCGCGCTCTTCGGCCTCGGCGGCGTAGTCGGCCATCAGTTGCGGGGTTCGGTGGGCAGAGACCACTCGGGCCTCATGGGGCACCTCGAAGTCACGAAGCACCTCGGCGGCGCCGGAGAGGGTGTCCCAATCGGAACTGCTGCCCATCACGACGCCCACTAACGGCTGCGCGTCGGTCATAACGGGTCCACTCGCAAAAGCGAAAATTGTAGCACGGGCGGGAGGTCAGGAGCGGATATTGAGCAGCGTGCCGGTCATCTCGTCGACGGCCCGCACGACGCGGACGCCGGCGTGTCCCTGCTGCTCGTAGCTCAGCGACTGGATGACCGCCGTGTGCATCTCCTCGGAGCGAGGATCGGACTGCGCTGTAACCCGGGCCACCTGGGCGGCGGTCCGGGTCAGGCCCTCGTCCGCGCGGTGGATGGCCTGCATCCCCGCCGGATTGAAAGCGGTCACGTCCATGGCAACGCGCTGCCCGCAAGTTTGCATCAGTGAATAAGTGTAATCCGGGCCGGCCGTCGACACCAGCCCGCCCGACCCGGAAGATGGCTTCAGTCGCCGTAGAGCACGCCGTGGCGGACGTAGGAGCCCGGTGCCGGCTCGATCGGGGCGTGCTTTTTCGACCCGACCTTCCGTGCAGCAACGCTCTCGCCGCCGTGGCCGGCCAGCCACTGCCCCCAGTCGTTCCACCATGAGCCCTCGTGGGCCTCGGCCCCGGCCAGCCACTCATCCTGATCCACCGTCTTGGCGGTGTTGGTCCAGTAGCCGTACTTGTTCTTGTGGGGCGGATTGATGACGCCGGCGATGTGGCCGGATCCGCCAAGCACGTAGCGGGTAGGACCGGAGAGCAGCCGCGGGCCACGGATGGTGCTCTTCCAGGGGGCGATGTGGTCTTCCTTGGCCGACATGAAGTAGGCCGGGATGTCGACCCGGCCCAGGTCGATGGCCTCCCCCGCCAGCTCCAGGGCACCCGGCTCCTTGAGCAGGTTGCGCTGATACATGTTGCGCAGGTAGAAGCTATGCATCTTGGCGGGCATGTTGGTGGAATCGGAGTTCCAGTAGAGCAGATCGAAGGGGAACGGCTCATCGCCCTTGAGGTAGTTGTTCACGAAGAACGACCAGATCAGGTCGTTGGCGCGGAGCATGTTGAAGGTCGTGGACATGTACCGACCCTCCAGATAGCCCTTCCGGCTCATGCGCCGCTCCAGCGTGGCGATCTGCTCCTCGTCGAGGAAGACCTCCAGCTCACCGGGGTACTCGAAGTCGAGCATGCAGGTCAGGAAGGTCGCGGCCTGAATGCGCCGGTCCCCGCGGGCCGCCAGCCAGGCCAGGGTGCAAGCCGACAGGGTCCCGCCGAGGCAGTAGCCAACCAGGTTCATCTCGTCGCTGCCGGTGATCTCCTGGACGACATCCATGGCCGTCACCGGCCCCTCGAGCATGTAATCCTCGAAGCGCTTCTCGGCCAGGCTCTCGTCGGGGTTGCGCCAGCTGATGATGAATACGCTATGGCCCTGATCCACCAGCCACTTCACCATGGACTTCTCGCTGTTGAGATCCATGATGTAGTACTTGTTGATCCACGCCGGCACCAGCAGCAGGGGCCGCTTGTGGACCTCGGCGGTGGTGGGCTCATACTGGATGAGCTGCATGAGTTCGTTCTGGTAGACCACCTGCCCCGGGGTGGTGGCGAGGTTGGTGCCGACCTCGAAGGCGTCGTAGTCGGTCATCTTGATGTCGAGCCGGCCACGACCCCGCTTGAGGTCGTCGAGCAGATTGCTCAGCCCCTGCAGCAGGTTCTGGCCGCCGGTCTCGACAGTCTTCTCGAGCACCTCGGGGTTGGTGGCCACGAAGTTCGACGGGGCCATGGCGTCGATGAACGCCCGGGTGTAGAAATCCACTTTCTTCTTGGTCTGATCATCGAGCCCTTCCACGTCCCGGACCACCGCGTGGGTGTGATCCGCCGCCAGGAGGTAGGACTGCTTAACGAAATCGAAGAAGGGGTGATCCTCCCAGTGCTGGTGCTGGAAGCGCCGATCCCCCTTGGCCGGCTGCGCCACCGGCTCGGACTCCAGCCCCCAGAAGCGCAGGGCCACGTTCTGCATCAGGCTCATGTAGTCCTGCCAGAAGGACATCTGCACCTGCATCAGGCGGGCCGGATCGGCCATCACCCGCGCGCTCAGCTGCTGGAACAGCTGCGCCATCTGCGCGGCATCCTCCATGGCCACGTGGTGCGTCGACTGCTCCTGCTGCAGGAACTCCTGCACCAGCTCCTGACTCTTGGCGGTAATCTCGGTCAGCGACCGGGAGAGCGCCTCGTAATCGATGTCCTGGTTCCGGGTGCCGTTCTCTTGTGCCATACCGCTCCTCGCGATCGGGGCCACGTGCCCCGCGGGTGTCTTGTCTCCGGAGGAACATACTAATGCACGCAGGATTGCGTTGCGATGCGCCAACCGATGCCGGGCTGCGCGGCGTGCTGGCCGACGGCGACGATGCCCTCGCCGCCGCATGGGCCGAGCGCCTGGGCGTGCCCCAACTCGACGCCCACCCCGACGCCGGCCCCGGGGTGGTGCTGCGCGCCGGCGACCCGCCGGCGCTGCAGATGCTCGGCCGGCGCGCCCCCGGACCGGTGGCGGTGGACTTCGCGGACCGGCAGCTGAAGCGCCGGGTGGCCGGCTCCACGCCCCGCCGCGACCCGTTGGCGCGCGCCGTGGGGCTACATAGACGACCGCAGACGGCAGTGGTCGATGCCACCGCCGGACTCGGCCAGGACGGCTGGGTGCTCGCCGCTCTGGGCGCCTCGGTGACCTGGATCGAGTGCAGCCCGGTCCTCTCCGCCCTGCTCGCCGCCGCCCTCGAGCGGGCTGCCGCCGAGCCGCAGCTGGCCGCCACGACCGAGCGCATCCGCCTGCAACCGGGGGATCTGCGCGACGTGCTGGGGCGGCTCCCCACCGCCTCGTGCGAGGTGGTCTACGTTGATCCGATGTACCCCGACGGCGCCACCCGCGGCGCCGTCGGCCGCCCAGCGCAGGTCCTGCGGGCCCTGCACGCGAGCGCACCGCCCCCGGCCGAAGCCGACCTGCTGGCCGCGGCGCTGGCCCACGCCACCCGCCGGGTGGTGGTCAAGCGTCCGCAGCGCGCGGCCCCGGTGTCCGGCCCACCGCCAAGCCGGGCGGTATCCGGCCGGGCGGTGCGTTTCGACATCTACGAGCGGGGCTAGGATATACGGCGGCGTCGAGAGGAAGGGAGGCCGGACGAAAGCGCCAGCGGCACCCGAGGGTGTCCGCTGGCGCGGGGCATAGGCCGTATAGATGGCTGGGGGAGGTGGATTCGAACCACCGCTGACGGAGTCAGAGTCCGTAGTCCTACCGCTAGACGATCCCCCAGCAGGAACTGCTGCTTTCGCCGCGTTAACGCTTGGAGAACTGCGTCGCGCGACGGGCCTTGTGCAGGCCGATCTTCTTCCGCTCGACCATGCGCGCATCGCGGGTGATGAAACCAGCACGCCGCAGCGGCGCCTTGAGCTCGGCGTCGTAGTTCGCCAGCGCCCGGGCAATGCCGTGGCGCACCGCACCGGCCTGCCCGCTGGACCCGCCGCCCGAGACGGTCGCCTTGATGTCGAACTTGTCCGCGGCGTCCACCTGATCCAGCGCCTGGCGCACGATCATGCGCCCGGTCTCGCGCCCGAAGTACTCGTCGAGCGGGCGACCGTTAACGGTGATATTGCCGTTACCCGGGGTCATGAACACCCGCGCGGCAGAGGTCTTGCGGCGTCCGGTTCCGTAATACTGCTGATTCGCCATGGTCTTGATCGTTCCCGATTGTAGCCTCAGAGCTCCAGCGGCTGCGGCTGCTGAGCGTGATGACGGTGCTCGTTCCCGGCGTAGACCTTGAGCTTCTTGAGCATGGCCCGGCCCAGCCGGTTCTTCGGCATCATCCCGCGCACCGCGCTCTCGATCAGGCGCTCCGGATGACGTTCACGCACTTCGGCCACGGACCGGCTCTTGATGCCGCCCGGGAAACCGGTGTGCCAGAAATACTGCTTGTCCCGCTCTTTCCGCCCGGTCAGGCGAACCTTGTCGGCGTTGATCACGACAATATAATCGCCCGCGTCGACGTGCGGAGTAAAGACCGGCTTGTGCTTGCCGCGCAGGCGATGCGCGACCTCGCTGGCCAGCCGCCCGAGCGTCTTGTCGGTGGCGTCGACCAGGTACCAGTCGCGTTGAACCTCTGCGGGCTTGGCGCTATACGTCTTCATCGCTTCGCTCTCTCCGTCGAAGACCGCGCATAATAACGGAAGGCGGCGGTACTGGCAACCGCCACTGCCCCCGCCGTCCGCGGCGGCTCAGACTTCTTGGTTGGCCGGCAGGTTGCGCCCGGCGAAGATCTCCATCATCTCCCGGCGCAGATGCCTGCGGATCGTGTTCGCCTCTTCATCGTCAAGGTCGGCACTCGACTCGCCGAAGAGGTAATTATCCAGGTCGAACTCGCGCAGGATCATCTTCGTGTGGAAGATGTTCTCCTGGTAGACGTTCACGTCCAGGGTCTGGTAGCGCTCCTTGGTGTCCTCGGAGAGGTAGTTCTGGATCGAGTTGATCTCGTGATCGATGAAGTGCTTGTGCCCCTCCACGTCGCGGGTGAAGCCGCGCACGCGGTAGTCCATCGTCACGATGTCCGAGTCGAACGAGTGGATCAGGTAGTTGAGCGCCGTCAACGGCGAGATCACGCCGCAAGTGGAGACATCGATGTCCGCCCGGAAGGTGCTCACACCCTTGTCCGGATGCATCTCCGGGTAGGTGTGCACGGTGATGTGCGACTTGTCCAGGTGGGCAACGACATCGTCGGGCAGCGGCCCGGGCCGCGCCTCGGCGCTCTCCTCGGCCTCCTCGGGCGACACCGGACCCTCGGAGATGAGGATGGTCACGCTGGCCCCCTGGGGGTCATAGTCCTGGCGCGCGACGTTGAGCACATTGGCGCCGATGATCTCGGCGACGTTGGTCAGGATCTCGGTCAGCCGTTCGGCGTTGTACTCTTCGTCGATATATTCGATATACGCCCGCCGCTGCGCCTCGGTCTTGGCGTAGCAAACGTCGTAGATGTTGAAGCTCAACGACTTGGTCAGATTGTTGAAGCCGTGGAGCCGGATGCGGGTGTAATCGACCAACGCCTGGGCCCTCCCGTCGCCGGTGGGAAGTGTGCGCTCAAGGAAGCAGGGAATTATGCACAAATCTGGCGATAACGCCACCGTTGTAATGGACAGTAGCTCCGCGGCCGACGTTCCGTGGAACACCCGCCGCGCGGCCCACGGCCACCCCGCCGGTCACGCCCCAGCGGGGCCGCCGAAGAGCTCGGCGAGCCGTTCCCCCGGGCTCTCCGCGGACATGAACGCCTCGCCGACCAGGAAGGCGTGGATGCCGGCCGCGCGCATACGGGCCACATCCCCGGCGGTGTGGATGCCGCTCTCGGTCACTGCCAGGGCACCGGAGGGCATCGCCCCGGCCAGCGCCTCGCTGGTTGCCAGATCGGTATGGAAGGTCCGCAGGTCCCGGTTGTTCACGCCGACCAGCGCCGGCCCCAGCGGTGCGACCCGGGCCAGCTCCTCGGCGTCGTGGACCTCGATGAGCACATCCATGCCCAGTTCCACCGCCAGGGCGTGCAGCTCTGCCAGCTGCGCATCACCCAGCGCCGCGGCGATAAGCAGGATGCAGTCCGCCCCGAGGACACGCGCCTCGTAGACCTGATAGGCATCGACGGTGAAGTCCTTGCGGAGCACCGGCACGGTGACGGCCTCGCGGGCCTCCTGCAGATGGGCGTCATCGCCCTGGAAGAAGTCGCGGTCGGTCAGCACCGACAGGCAGGCGGCACCGTGACGCTGGTAGTCGGCGGCGATGGCCGCCGGCCGGAAGTCGTCGCGGATCACGCCACGGCTGGGCGAGGCGCGCTTGATCTCGGCGATGACCCCGGCGCCGCCGGCCTCAACCCGCTGCAGCAGCGCATCGCAGAACCCGCGGGTCGGCGCCAGGTCGGCAGCGGCGGCCGACAACTCGCGCAGCGATCGGGCCTCGGCGCGCTCGACCACCTCCTCGGCCTTGCGGCGCAGGATGCGGCGCAGGATATCCGGCGTCCCGGTGGCGCTCATTGGGCGAGCTCCCGGGTCGTCGCCACGAAGCGCTCCAGGGTCTGGGCGGCGGCCCCGGAGGTCATGAGTTCCCGAGCCCGCTCCACACCACGACGCAGATCGGGCGCCTCACCGCCGACATAGAGCGCGGCACCGGCGTTGGCGGCGATCAGCTCCATGGCGGCAATGCGCTCGCCGGCGAAGGCGGCACGGATCATCGCCAGGCTGTCCTTGGTGCCGGAGATGGTCACCTCATTGAGCGGCGCGCTGCGCAGCCCCAGATCCTCCGGCGTGACGGTGTACTCCTCGATCTGCCCGTTGCGCAGCTCGGCGATCCGCGTCGGGGCGGCGATGCTGATCTCGTCCAGCCCGTCCTCGGCGTGGACCACCAGCACATGATCGCTGCCCAGGGTCTGCAGCACCTCGGCCACCGGGCGCACCCACTCCTGGCCGAACACCCCGAGCAACTGGCGCCGCGCCCCGGCCGGGTTGGACAGGGGGCCGACCAGGTTGAACAGGGTGCGCACACCGAGTTCCTTGCGCGGCCCCACGGCGTGCTTCATGGCGCTGTGGTGCAGCGGGGCAAAGAGGAAACCGACGTTGACCCGGCGGATGCACTCGGCCACCGCCTCGCTGCTGAGCTCCAGCGTGGCGCCGCAGGCCTCGAGCAGATCGGCACTGCCACTGCGCCCGGAGACCGAGCGGTTGCCGTGCTTGGCCACCGGGATGCCCCCGGCGGCGGTGACGAAGGCGGCGGCGGTGGAGACATTCAGGGTGCCGCTGGCATCACCGCCGGTGCCGCAGGTGTCCACCAGGCGGTGGAAGTCGTCGCCGACATCGACCCGCTCGGCGAGCTCACGCATGACCGAGGCAGCAGCGGCCATCTCCTGGACCGTCTCCCCCTTCAGGCGCATGCCGATGAGGAAGCCACCGATCTGCGCCGGCGTGGCCCCACCGGTCATGATCGTGCGGAAGACCGCGGTCATCTCATCGGGGCTGAGGTCCTGGTTTTCCGTGATTCGACGAAGGGCGGCGGTTAGGTCCATGGGGTGCCTCGGTTTTTTGATGGTTCAGGGTACTAGGGGCAGGGTTCAGGCGACGGCGCGGGGCTGCTCGAGGAAGTTGCGTAGCAGATCGTGGCCGGACGATGTGAGGATCGATTCCGGGTGGAACTGCACCCCCTCGACCGGGAGACGGCGATGGCGCAGACCCATGATCTCGTCGACGGCGCCGTGGGCCCCCTCGGTCCAGGCGGTGATCTCCAGCTCCTCAGGGAGGCTTTCGCGCTCGACGATCAGCGAGTGGTAGCGGGTGGCCTCCAGCGGCTCGGGGAGGCCGGCGAAGACTCCCTGGCCGCGGTGACGCACCGCGGACGTCTTGCCGTGCATGACCTCGCGGGCCCGGACCACGCGGCCACCGAACACCTGCCCGATGGTCTGATGCCCGAGACAGACGCCGAGGATGGGCACCTCGCCGGCCAGGCAGCGGACCACCTCAAGCGACACGCCGGCCTCGTTGGGCGTGCAGGGCCCTGGCGAGATCACGATGCGCTCCGGACGCAAGCGGCGCACCTCATCGGCACTGATCTCGTCGTTGCGCACCACCTCGACCCGGGCACCCAGCTCACCCAGGTACTGGACCAGGTTCCAGGTGAACGAGTCGTAGTTGTCGATCATCAGGATCATAAGCCAGCCTCGGCCATCTCGACGGCGCGCAGCAACGCCCGGCCCTTGTTCAGGGTCTCTTTCCACTCCAGCTCGGGGACCGAGTCGGCGACCACCCCGGCGCCCGCCTGGACATGGACCTGGCCATCGTGGACCACCGCCGTGCGGATGGCGATGGCGGTATCCATATTGCCCGACCAGGACAGATAGCCGACGGCCCCGGCGTAAACGCCCCGCTTGACCGGCTCGACCTCGTCGATGATCTCCATGGCGCGGATCTTCGGCGCGCCGGAGACTGTCCCGGCGGGGAACGTGGCCCGCAGCACGTCCATGGGGCCGAGCCCGGGACGCAGCCGGCCAACCACGTTAGAGACGATGTGCATGACCTGGGAGTAGCGCTCCACCACCATGCGCTCGGTCAGGCGCACGGTGCCGGTCTCGGCCACCCGGCCGACGTCGTTGCGCCCGAGGTCGATGAGCATCACGTGCTCGGCGATCTCCTTAGGGTCCGAGACCAGTTCCTGCTCCAGCTCCCGGTCGCGGGCTTCGGTGGCCCCGCGCTTGCGGGTCCCGGCGATGGGACGCACGGCCACCTCGCCATCCTCGAGGCGGACCAGGATCTCCGGCGAGGATCCGACCACCTGGCACGCACCCAGATCGAGGAAATACATGTAAGGCGACGGATTGGTGCAACGCAACGCCCGGTAGAGATCGAGCGGCTCGGCGCTGAACGGCATGCTCATGCGCTGCGAGGGAACCACCTGCATCACGTCGCCTGCAGCGATATACTCGCGGATCCGCTCCACCGCGTCCTCGAAGCCGGCCTGGGTGAAGTTGTAGCGGGGCTCGCCGGCCGCCACACCACGCCCCCGGGACGGGGGCCGCTGCACGGGCTCGGCCAGCCGCGCGGCCAGCTCGTCGAGCCGGGCTAGCCCGGCCTCATAGGCGCCGGGCTCGCGCGGGTCGCAGTGGACCACCAGGTAGAGCCGGCCAGCGAGGTTGTCGAAGACCACCACCTCCTCGGCCTCCACCAGGCAGATATCCGGCAGCCCCAGGGCGTCTTCCGGGGCCCCCTCAGCCAGGCGCGGCTCGACGTAACGCACGGTATCGTAGCCGAAATACCCCACCAGCCCGCCGAGAAAACGCGGCATCTGCGGGAATCCGGAGGGCGTTGCGGCGCGGTGGCGGTGCTGGTAGGCCTCGATCCAGGCGAGCGGATCGCGAACCTGCTCCTCGTCGACCAGCGCGCCGTCGCGGCGAACCTCGACCCGGTGGCCGTAGACGGCGATCTCGGTCCGGGCCGGCAGGCCGATGATGGAGTAGCGCCCCCACTTCTCGCCACCTTCCACCGACTCAAAGAGGAAGGAGCGCGGCCCGCGGGCGAGCTTGAGATAGGTGGACAGCGGCGTGTCGAGATCGGCCAGCACCTCCCGGATAAGGGGGATACGGGTGTAGCCGGCCTCGGCGAGGCTGTGGAATTCGTGCTCTTTCATCGCCTCAGGCCGCCCCGCGAAGCAGCGTGACCACGCCGCTGAGGTCATCGACGATGGCGTCGGCCCCCAGATCCTCCGGCGCGACGCCGCGGCGATAGCCGTAGGGCACGCAGACTACCGGGATGCCGGCGTTGTGCGCCGCTTCGACATCGGTGCTCGAGTCGCCGACCATCAGCACCGTCCGCGACGCCGCGCCCAGGCGCTCCATGGCCAGGCGCAGCGGCTCGGGATCGGGCTTGCGCGCCTCGGTGCACTCGCCGCCGACGACCACATCGATGGCGTCGGCCACGCCCATGCCCTCGAGGATCGGCTCGGCGAAGCGCCGCGGCTTGTTGGTGACCACGGCCAGACGCATGCCGGCCCGGGCCAGCGCCTGCACGGTCTCCACAACCCCGGGGAAGGGGCGACTGTGGACATAAACGGCCTCGCCGTAGCACTCGAAGAAGCGCTCCAGGGCGGTGTCCAGTTCCTCGTCGGGCGGGGTACCGTCGTCCTCGCCGGTGAGGGCACGCGCCACCAGCCGTCGGGCGCCGTTGCCCACCCAGCCACGGACCTGCTCCTCGGTTACCGGAGACCGGTCCCGCTCGGTGAGAACCTGGTTGATGGCAGCGGTCAGATCCGGGGCGCTATCCACCAGCGTCCCGTCCAGATCGAAGAGAATCGCGCGAGTCAGCGAGAGTTCCATAGCCAGCTTTCAGGCAGAAAGCTACACCCTACCGGCTGGCCGGCCCGGACCGCAAGCTGCTGCGGCGCTCAGGCCACCACCGGCTGATCGTAGGCAATGGGCAGTTCGTCGAGCTCCTCGAAGGTCACCTCCTCCCAGGCGTGCTCGTGCTCGAGGAGCTTGCGCAGGAGGCGGTTGTTGAGGGCGTGCCCGGACTTGTGCCCGTGGAAAGAGCCGATCAGGCTGCTGCCCAGCAGGTAGAGGTCGCCGATGGCGTCGAGGATCTTGTGCTTGACGAATTCGTCCCGGTAGCGCAGCCCGTCCTCGTTCAGCACCCGGTAGTCGTCGACCACGATGGCGTTGTCCAGGCTGCCCCCCAGGGCCAGACGGGAAGCCCGCAGCGCCTCGATCTCCTTCATGAACCCGAAGGTCCGCGCCCGGCTGACCTCCTTGATGAACGAGGTCGAGGAGAAATCCACCTCGGCCCGGGCGTGCTGATCGAGGAAGACCGGATGGTCGAAGTCGATGGTGAAGCTGACCTTGAAGCCCTCGAAGGGCTCGAAGGCCACCCACTTGTCACCGTCGACGACCTGGACCGGCTCCAGGATGCGCACAAAGCGCTTCGGCGCCTCCTGCTCCTTGATCCCGGCAGAGCGGACCAGGAACACAAAAGGCGCCGCACTGCCGTCCATAATCGGTACCTCGGCGGCGGAGAGATCGACGTAGCAGTTGTCGATCCCGAGTCCGGCCAGCGCCGAGAGCAGGTGCTCGACGGTGGACACGCGCACCCCGTCCTCGACCAGGCAGGTCGAGAGACGGGTGTCGCCCACCGCAGCGGCCGTTGCCTTGATCTCGCGATCGAGATCCGTCCGCCGGAATATGATGCCCGCATTGGCCGGAGCCGGGCGGAGGGTCAGGTAGACCTTCTCGCCGGTGTGCAGGCCCACGCCGGTCGCGCGGATGCTGTTCTTCAAGGTGCGTTGACGGATCATGGCTCGACTCGGCTCCACTGCTCATGCGGCTACATGTGTGCTCAGCCGCAACCAGCGCGACCGGACACACCGCCTTCACCGTTTATAGCGGCGAGACGTCGCGAAATATTAGTGTAACAAATCCAAAAAGTATATTGCAGCGCACAAAACGCGCCGCGCCTCAGTCGGCCTGGCGACGCAGGAACGCCGGGATATCCAGGTACTCCATGTCGCCGTCGGTATCCGCCTCCTTGCGCTCGTTGGCGGCGTTCTGCCGGATCACCGTGGGCCGGTCGAGCTGCGCGTAGTCGACCTCGCCGGTGTGCTTGCGCGGACCGGGCTGCGCCTGCTGGGCGACGCGAGCCACATCCTCAGCGGACTGAACCGCCGGCCCCAGACCGGTGGCCACCACCGTCACGCGCAGCTCGTCCTCCAGTTCGGGGTCGATCACGGCACCGACCACCACGGTCGCCTCGTCGGAGGCGTACTCGCGCACGGCGTTGCCGACCTCGTCGAACTCGCCGATGGAGAGGTTGTAGCCACCGGTGACGTTGACCAGAACACCGTTGGCGCCGGCCAGGTTGAAGTCCTCGAGCAGCGGGCAGGCGATGGCCCGGTCGGCCGCCTCGCGGGCACGCCCCTCGCCCGAGGCCACGCCATTGCCCATCACCGCCATGCCCATCTCGGACATCACGGTGCGCACGTCGGCAAAGTCGACGTTGATCAGGCCCGGACGGGTGATCAGCTCAGCAATACCGCGCACCGCGCCATGGAGCACGTCGTTGGCCGACTTGAAGGCGTCGATCAGGGTCAGGTTCTTGCCGAGCACCGGCAGAAGCCGCTCATTGGGGATGGTGATCAGCGAATCGACGCTGTTCTCCAGCTCCTTGATGCCCTCCTGGGCCACGCCCATGCGCTTGTTGCCCTCGAACGGGAACGGCTTGGTCACCACCGCCACGGCGAGGATGCCCATCTCGCGGGCGACCTCGGCCACCACCGGGGCCGCCCCCGTGCCCGTGCCACCGCCCATGCCGGCGGTGATGAAGACCATGTCCGCCCCGTCGAGCACTTCCTGAAGGCGGTCACGGGACTCCTCGGCCGCCTGCCGGCCGGTGGTCGGATCGGCCCCGGCCCCCAGGCCCTTGGTGATGCCGGAACCGAGCTGCACCGTCACCCCGGCGCGGGTATTGGCCAGGGCCTGGGCGTCGGTGTTGGCGTAGATGAACTCCACGCCCTCGATCTCGCTCTCAACCATGTGCTGGACGGCGTTGCCACCGCCGCCGCCGACTCCGATCACCTTGATGACCGCGTTCTGATTGGCGGTATCCATCAGATCAAACATGATGCTGCCCTCCTCAAGCGTCGCGGACGCTAGCGATTACTGAAATGACTAGAAATTGCCCTTGAACCAGTTCTTCATCCGCCCCCACAAGGCGGTTATCCCGGCGTCCTGCGCCAGCGCCGGCGACATGCCGCTTTCGCGGTTGCGCGCGCCGAAGGCGAGCAGACCGACGCCGGTGGAGTACATCGGGTTGCGCACCACATCGGATAGGCCGGTAACGAACTTCGGCACCCCGATGCGCACCGGCAGGTGGAAGACCTCCTCGGCCAGATCGGTGACCCCCTCCATCTTCGAGCTACCGCCGGTGAGCACGATGCCCGCCGGGATCAGATCTTCGAAGCCGCTCTTGCGCAGCTCCGACTGCACCAGCGAGAGCAGTTCCTCGTAGCGCGGCTCCACCACCGACGCCAGCGACTGGCGGGACAGGCGGCGCGGCGGCCGGTCACCCACCGAGGGCACCTCGATGCTCTCCTCGGGGTTGGCCAGCTGCGACAGGGCGCAGGCGTAGCGCACCTTGATGTCCTCGGCGTGGTGCGTCGGCGTCCGCAGCGCCACCGCGATGTCGTTGGTGACCTGGTGCCCGGCGATGGGGATGACGGCGGTATGGCGGATGGCGCCGCCGGTGAACACCGCGATATCGGTGGTCCCGCCGCCGATATCGACGAGGCAGACGCCCAGCTCCTTCTCGTCGTCGCTGAGCACAGCGTGGCTCGCCGCCAGCTGCTGGAGAACGATGTCGTCCACGTCCAGCTGGCAGCGGCGGACGCACTTGGTGATGTTGTCCGCCGCCGAGACCGCACCGGTGACCATGTGGACCCGCGCCTCCAGCCGCACGCCGGCCATGCCCAGGGGATCGCGGATACCCTCCTGGCTGTCGATGACGAACTCCTGCGGGATCACGTGCAGGATCTGCTGGTCCGCCGGGATCGCCACCGCCTTGGCCCCATCGAGGACACGCTCCAGATCGGCCTGGCGGACCTCCTTGTCGCGGATGGCCACCATCCCGTGGGAGTTGAGGCTGCGGATGTGGCTGCCCGAGATCCCGACATAGGCCGAATGGATCTCGCAGCCGGCCATCAGCTCGGCCTCCTCGATGGCGCGCTGGATCGACTGCACCGTGGAGTCGATATTCACCACCACGCCCTTCTTGAGACCGTGGGACGGGTGGCTGCCCACACCGATCACCTCCAGCTCGCCCTCCTCCTTGGCCTCGCCGACGATGGCGACCACCTTCGAGGTACCGATATCGAGGCCCACCAACAGGCTGTCTTCGCTCTTTCGCACCATGCTCTGCTCCGCCTTCAGTCCGCTTCGTCTGCCGCACCCCAAGCCACGGCAAAGCCGTTGGGGTAGCGCAGATCGACCCGCTCCATCGGGGCCTCTTGTCGTTCTTCCAAGGCCGGCAGCACGGCGGCGAAGCGCTCCACGCGCTCGCCCGGGTGCTGCCGGCCCAGGGCCATCTCAATGCCGCCCTCCAGCCGCGCGCTCCAGGACCCCCGGGGCGAAAGACCGAGCGCCACCAGGTTGACACCGCGCTCAGCGAGTCGTTGCTGCACCTCCCTGAACAAGCCGGCCATCTCACCCTCGCTGCCGTCCGGACCGCGCAGCACCGGGAGCCCCTCCGGGATGCTCGCCGGCCGCGGCTCGAACCGCTCGCCGTCGCGGTCGACCAGCGCCTGCTCTCCCCAGCGCGCCAGCGGCTCGCGCTCACGCAAGGTCACTTGGATCCGCCCCGGCCAGGCCCGGCGCACCTCGGCACCCGCCACCCAGGGCAGCGCCTCCAGGGCGTCCCGGGCGCCGCGCACATCCACCCCCAGCACACTCCTGTGCAAGTGCGGTGCCAGCGCCTGGCGCAAGTCATCGTCCGCCACGCGCTCCGGCGCGGCGCTCAGTTCCACCCGCTCCAGGGGCAGAATCCGCCCCTCCTGAAGCGCCACGGTGGCCATACCGGCAGCGCCGGTGGCCAACAGCGCCACCGCTCCACCCCAGAGCCAGCCCCGCAGCCCCGGGGCGCCGACCCGCTTGCGGCGCGTAGGCTGCCGGCCCAGCAGGTCTCTCCAGTCTTCGCGGCTCACGGCAACGCCTCCCCGAGAATGCGAGCCACCAGCTCATCGAAACCGATACCGGCCTGCGCCGCAGCGATCGGGACCAGCGAGTGATCCGTCATGCCCGGGATGGTGTTCACCTCCAACAGCCACCAGCGTCCGTCGGCATCCCGCATGACATCCACCCGCCCCCAACCGTTGCCGCCGCTGGCGGAAAAGGCCTCGCGACACAGCGCGCCGAGCTCCGCCTCCTCGTCCGCACCCAGACCGCTCGGGCAGTGGTGCCCGGTATCGTCGGCCTGGTACTTGGCGGCGTAGTCGAAGAAGGCGTGGGATGTCTCCAGCCGGATCGACGGCAACGCCCGATCGCCGAGCAGCGCCACGGTGTACTCCTCGCCCTCGACCCACTGCTCCGCGAGGACTGTATCGTCGTAGGCCGCCGCTGCCCGGTAGGCCTCGGCCAGCTGCGCCGGCCCGTCAACCCGGGTCATGCCCAGACTCGACCCTTCCCGGACCGGCTTGACGATCACCGGATACGCCAGCCCCTCGGCCAGCACCGGAGACTCGCTGGTGAGCAGCTGACCCGCCGGCGTGGGCAGTCCACTACCCTGCCAGAGCCGTTTGCAGCGCCACTTGTCCATGCCCAGCGCCGAGCCGAGGACACCGCTGCCGGTGTACGGCACCCCGAGCAGCTCCAGCAGCCCCTGTACCGTACCGTCCTCACCCCCCCGCCCATGCAGGGCGATGAAGACCACGTCGTAGCCCCGCAGCCCCTCCAGGGCGCGGTCACGGGGGTCGTAGGCCTCGGCGTCGTAGCCGCGGCGCTGCAGCGCGGCGAGCACCGCCCCGCCACTGCGCAGGGAGATGTCCCGCTCGGCGGAAGTGCCCCCCATGAGCACCGCCACGCGACCGACCCGCTGCGGATCCGGGATACCAGTCATGGCCGCACCTCCCCGATCACATGAACCTCGGGTTCCAGCCATACACCGTGCACCACAGCAACCCGCTCCCGGACCTGCGCCATGAGCCCCTCGATATCCGCCGCACTGCCACCCTCGTTGATGATGAAATTGGCGTGGCGCTCGGAGACCCGGGCACCGCCGCGCCGCGCCCCCTTCAAACCGGCCTCCTCAATCAGCCGCCCGGCCGCATCCCCCGTGGGATTGCGGAAGACCGAACCGCAAGTGGGCTGCCCCACTGGCTGCACGGCGTTGCGATGCTGCAGCAGCGCCCGCACCCGCTCGCGGAGCACCTGCGCATCGGCGGGGGGCAGTTCCCAGGTCGCGGCTAGGAACCACTCGCCGGCGGGGCCGGCCACACTGCGATAGCCGATCCGGAAATCGGCCGGAGCCCGCCGCCGGATGTGCCCCTGGCGATCGATGGTCTCGACCTCGACCACGCGCTCCCAAGTCTCGCCGCCCCAGGCGCCGGCATTGAGGGCCAGGGCCCCTCCCACGGTGCCCGGGATACCGGCCAGGAACTCGAGCCCGGCCAGCCCCTCCCGGACTGCCGCCCGAGCCAGGCGACCGCACGCCACGCCGGCTTCCGCGTGGACCCGGCCATGCGCCCCCACCACCAGCTCGTCCAACCCGCCCTGGGTCAGGACGACCGTCCCTGCCACGCCACCATCGCGGACCAGCAGGTTGCTGCCCAGACCACACCAGAGCAGCGGCTCGTCGGCTGGCAGGCGCGCCAGGCAGTCGATCAGCCCGTCGCGGCCGGCCGGACAGCAGAGCCGACGCGCCGGCCCACCAACCCGCCAGGTGGTGTAGCCGGCCAGCGGCTCCTGCTCGCGCCACTCGCCGGGCCGGATCCGCCGCCGCTCGACCGCCGCGCTCACGCCGCACCTCCCGCCGCCGGGCCGGCGCCCAGGCGCGCCGGGAGCCCACCGATGCTGCCGGCACCCAGGGTCAGCACCACGTCGTTATCGCGCAGCAGCCCGGCCAGCAGCCCCGGCACCTCGTCCAGGCTGTCTGCGAAGATCGGCTGCGCACCGCCGCGATCGCGCACCGCCGAGGCCAGCGCCCGGCCGTCGGCGCCGGGCAAACGCGCCTCGCCGGCGGCATAGACCTCGGTGAGCACCAGCGCGTCGGTGCCACTGAGCACCCGCGCGAAATCGTCGAAAAGCTCCCGCGTGCGGGTGTAGCGGTGCGGCTGGAAGACCACCACCAGGCGCCGCTCCGGCCAGGCGGCGCGGGCCGCCTCCAGGGTCGCCTCCAGCTCCCGGGGATGATGGGCGTAGTCATCGACCAGCGCCGCCGCCCCCCCGGCGAGCGGGATGTCGGGATAAACCTGGAAGCGCCGGCCGATACCCTGGAAGCCGGACAGCGCCCGCTGGATTGCCGCCACATCCACCCCCAGCTCTCGGGCCAGGGCGATGGCAGCGGTGGCATTGAGCACGTTGTGCCGTCCGGGCAGGCTCAGCTCCACGGCGAAGGCGGCGTCATCGCCCTCCTCGACCCGGAACCGGGTGCGATGGCCGTCGGCCTCCAGGGCACTGACCCGCACGTCGGCATCCGCGGAGAAGCCGTAAGTCAGAACCGGCCGGCCGATCTCTTCGCGCAGCCGGCGCACCTCCGGGTCGTCGATGCAGAGCACCGCCAGGCCGTAGAACGGCAGATGGTGCAGGAACTCGATGAAGGTCCGGCGCAGGGCGTCGAAATCACCGCCGTAGGTGCCCAGGTGGTCGGCGTCCACGTTGGTCACCGCCGCCATCATCGGCTTGAGATGAAGGAACGAGGCGTCGCTCTCGTCGGCCTCGGCCACCAGGTAGGGCCCGGCACCCAGGCGCGCGTGCGCCCCGGCACTGATCAACCGCCCGCCGATGACGAAGGTCGGATCCAACCCGCCCTCGGCCAAGCAGCTGGCCAGCAGGGAGGTCGTCGTCGTCTTGCCGTGGGTGCCGGCCACCGCCACACCGTGACGGAAGCGCATCAGCTCGGCGAGCATCTCGGCCCGCGGCACCACCGGGATGCGCTGCTGGCGCGCCGCCTGCACCTCGGGGTTCTCCTCGGTGACAGCAGTGGAGACCACGACCGCGTCCACGCCCTCGACATGGCCCGGATCGTGGCCGATCCGCACCGCCACCCCGAGACCGAGCAGGCGCTCCACCACGGCGCCCGACTTGACGTCGGATCCGGTGATGGTGAAGCCGAGGTTGTGCAACACCTCGGCGATGCCACCCATCCCGGCCCCGCCGATGCCCACGAAGTGGATGCGGCGCACCCGGCCGAAGGCGCCACGGCCATCGGCCGGCGCGGCGAAACGCGGCTCGCGTGCAGGGACTGCATCAGCCATGGGCCACCTCCTCACAGATCGTCGCCACGCGGTCGGTGGCATCCGGGCGCGCCACGTCGCGAGCCGCCTCCCCCATCCCCGCCAGGCGTTCACGGTCGGCGAGCAGATCGGCAAGCACCGCACCCAGCGCCCCCTGCTCCACGTCGCCCTCAGGCAGACACCGGGCTGCGCCGGCGGCGCACAGCAGCTCGGCGTTGGCCGTCTGGTGGTCGTCCACCGCCCAGGGGAGCGGCACCAGCACGGCCGGCACCCCGGCCGCGGCCAGCTCGGCCACGGTCAGGGCACCGGCGCGGGCCACCACCAGATCCGCCCAGGCATAGGCGCCGGCCATGTCCTCGATGAACGGCACCACCTCCGCGTCCAGGCCCAGCTGCCGATACCCGGTGCGCGCCTCCTCCAGGGTGAGCTCGCCGGCCTGATGCAGCACCTGCGGCCGCGGCCTGTCGAGGCCGGCCAGCGCTTTCGGGACGAAACGGTTCAGGGTCCGCGCCCCCTGGCTGCCGCCGAGCACCAGAACCCGCGGCGCGTCCGGGCGCCCGGCGTAACGGGATCGCGGCGCCTCCAGCCCGTGGATGCTTGTGCGGATGGGATTGCCCACCCACTCGCCCCGCGCCCCCAGGGTATCGGGGAACCCGGTCAGCACGCGGCGCCCGAGGCGAGCCAGGAAGCGATTGGTCAGCCCGGCCCGGGCGTTCTGCTCGTGGATCACCAGCGGCCGCCCGGTGAGCCGGGCGGCCAACCCGACCGGCCCGGCCACGTAGCCGCCCATACCGAGGACCACATCCGGACGCCGGCGACGCAACGCGGCCCCGGCAACCGCCACCGCGCGCCCCAGCCGCCAGGGCAGCCGGAGCTGCGCGGCCAGCCCCTTGCCGCGCAGCCCCTGGATCTCCAGCCACTCGGCCTCGACCCCGGCGGCGGGCACGACGCGGCCCTCCAGGCCGCTGCGCGTCCCGAGCCAGACCACCCGGTGGCCACGCTCGCGCAGCAGCTCGGCCACCGCCAGGCCGGGGTAGACATGCCCGCCGGTGCCACCGGCGGCGATGGCCACGGTCAGCGCGGTCATGACGGCTCCTCCTCGGGACGGCGCCCCTCGGCCCGCGCCTCGGCCAACTCGTAGCCACAGCGCAGCAGCAGCCCAATCATGGCGCCCGTCGCCAGGGCGCTGCTGCCGCCGTAGCTGAACAGCGGCAAGGTCAGGCCCTTGGTCGGCAGCAGCCCGGTGGCCACCCCCATATTGATGAACGCCTGCAGGCCGATGGCCAGCCCCACCGCCCAGGCCAGGTAACCGGCGAAGGGCAGTCGGTGGCGGTGGCACAGCCAGCCCATGGCCATGGCCCGCCAGACGATGTAGGCGAAGAGCAGGACCACCACGACCACGCCGATCCAGCCCAGCTCCTCGGCCAGCACCGAGAAGACGAAATCGGTGTGCGCCTCGGGCAGGTAGAAGAGCTTCTGCACGCTGCCGCCGAGCCCCACACCCAGCCAGTCTCCGCGGCCGATGGCGATCAGCGACTGGGTGAGCTGGAATCCGGTATTGAACGGATCGGACCAGGGATCCATGAAGGCGGTCACCCGCTGCCAGCGGTAGGGCGAGTAGACCACCAGGGCGGCGGCCGCCGCCGCCAGCACCCCCACCAGGGTGACGAACCGCCACAACGGCGCGCCCGCCAGGTAGAGCAGACCCACCGCCAGCGCCATGAGCATCAGCGCGGTGCCGAAATCGGGCTGCCGCAGCAGCAGGAAGGCACACGCCGCCGAAACCAGCACCGGGACCAGGAAGGCAGCCATGGAGGTGCGCAGCTGCTGCTGTCGGCGCACCAGGAAACCGGCGAGATAGAGGGCCAGCAGCACCTTGACCACCTCGGCGACCTGCAGGTTGAACACGCCCAGCGGGATCCAGCGCACGGCACCATTGACCTCGCGCCCCACACCGGGGATCAGCACCAGCACGAGCAACCCCAGCGCGACGAGCAGGAGCCCCGGGCCGGCCCGCTCCCAGGTGGCCAGCGGGACCTGCAGGAGGGCCAGGACCATGCCCAGGCCGAGCAGGGCGAAGAAGACCTGGCGCTTGAAGAAGTAGAACGGATCCCCGGTGGCCTGCTCGGCCATGGAAATCGAGGCCGAAGCGACCATGACCAGGCCGAGCAGCGCCGTAGCCGCCACCACCCAGACCAGCCGCTGGTCCAGGCTTGGCCACAGCGGCAGCCGCGTACCGCGTTCGGCAACGCCTGCGGTCATCTCAGCCATGGGCCACCTCCCCGCGAACGGCGTCGCGGAACGCCTCGCCGCGTGCCTCGAAGCCGCTGTAGGCATCAAAGCTGGCGCACGCCGGCGCCAGCAGAACGGCGTCACCCGGCTCGGCCCAGCGGGCGGCGGCCGCCACGGCAGCGGTCATGCCGCCGACCCGCTCAATGGGCACGCGGCCGGCGATGGCCGCCTCGATAGCCGGCGCGTCCTCGCCCACGAGGATGACGGCCCGCGCCGATTCGGCACAGACCCGGCCCAGCGGCCGGAAATCCGCACCCTTGCCCTGCCCGCCGGCGATCAGCACCACCGGCCGCTGCAGGCCGCTGATGGCAGCCACGGCAGCACCGACATTGGTCGCCTTGGAGTCGTTGATCCAGCGCACCCCGCACCACTCGCCCACCGGCTCCATGCGGTGCGGCAGTCCGGCAAAGGCCTTCAAGGCCTTGCACTGCGCGGCTTCCGGGATCCCCAAGGCGTCGGCCAGGGCCATAGCGGCCAGCGCATTGGCGCAGTGGGCGCGACCGGGCACGGGAAGCGCATCGGCGGCCACCCGCGGCCGACCGGCGACGGCGAGCCAGGTACCGCCGTCCCGCTCGAGCAGGTGGTAGTCGGCCGGCCGGTCGATCGCGAAGCGGCGCACCGTGCCGGCCTGGCGTCCCAGCTCGGCCAGATGTGGATCCTCGGCGTTGAGTACCGCTGTCCCGACCCCCTCGAGCAGCCGCGCCTTGACCGCCGCGTAGTCAGCAAGGCGGTCATAGCGGTCCATGTGATCGGCGCTGACATTGAGCACCGCCGCCACGTCGGCCTGAAACCCGGGGCACGCTTCCAGCTGGAAGCTCGACACCTCCAGCACATAGCCATCGGCCGGCGCCCGGGTCAGCAGCTCCAGCGCCGGCGTCCCCAAATTGCCACCCACGGCGACGTCGAGCCCGGCGGCCCGGGCCATTTCGCCGAGCAGGCTGACCACGGTGCTCTTGCCGTTGGACCCAGTCACCGCGCAGACCGGCGCGTTCACCGCCTCGGCGAACAGGGTCAGCTCGCCCACCACCGGCCGCCCGGCGGCGCGCAACTCGGCCCAAACCCCGTGACGCAGATCGAGCCCCGGACTGGCCACCACCCGAACCGCGCCGAGCAGGGTTTCCCGATCCAGCCCCCCGGTCACCACCTGGACCTCGGGGTGCTCGGCCTGCAGCTGCCCCAGGCGGGGCGGCTCGCTGCGGCTATCCACCACCACGACCGCCTCGCCACGGGCGCGCAGATGGCGCACGCAGGCCATCCCCGTGGCACCGAGGCCGGCGACGGCGGTATATCCGTGATGGCGGTCGCCTGCTGCCATTAGCGCACCTTCAACATCGCCAGACCGATCAGGACCAGGACCACGGTGATGATCCAGAAGCGGACGATCACCCGCGGCTCGGGCCAGCCCTTGAGTTCGTAGTGGTGGTGCAGCGGCGCCATGCGGAACACGCGCCGCCCGGTCAGCTTGTAGGAGAGGACCTGGATCATCACGGAGACCGTCTCCATGACGAAGATGCCACCCATGATGAACAGAACGATCTCCTGGCGGACGGCCACGGCCACCACGCCCAGGGCGGCGCCGAGGGCCAGGGCGCCCACGTCGCCCATGAACACCTGGGCCGGGTAGGTGTTGTACCAGAGGAACCCGAGTCCGGCGCCGACGATGGCGCCACAGAAGATCACCAGCTCCCCTACCCCGGGCACTGACGGGATCCCGAGGTACTCGGCGAAGATGTGGTGCCCGCTGGCGTAGGCGAAGACCGCCAGGCCGGTGGCCACCAGCACCGTAGGCATGATGGCCAGGCCATCGAGCCCGTCGGTGAGGTTGACGGCGTTGGAGCTGCCCACGATCACCAGCGTTGCCAGCGCGATGAACCCGATACCTAGCGGGAAGACCCACTCCTTGACCAGCGGCAGCACCAGGCTGGTCTCCACCGGGTCGGCGGCGGTGGCGAACAGGAACGTGCTTGCCGCCAGGGCCGCGAGCATCTGCAGCGAGAACTTGGTCCGGGCGCGCAGCCCCTGGCTGTCCTGCCGGGCCAGCTTGAGGGCGTCGTCGACCCCGCCGATCACGCCGAAGGCGAGGGTCACCAGCAGGACCACCCAGACGTAGCGATTGGTCAGATCCGCCCAGAGCAGGGTAGACACCGCGATGGCGACGAGGATCAGCGCGCCGCCCATGGTGGGGGTGCCCGCCTTCTCCAGGTGCGTCTGCGGGCCATCGTCCCGGACCTGCTGTCCGACCTGGTGGAGCACCAGGCGCTGGATCACCGCAGGGCCGATCATCAGCGCGATCCCCAGGGCCGTGAGCACCCCGAGGATGGTCCGGAACGTAATGTACTGGAAGACGTTGAATCCCGAGTAGAACGTCTCCAGCACCATGGCCAAGTGGTAGAGCACCTAGCGATCCCCCCCTTCCGTTGTCGATTCTTCCGCGGCCAGGCCTGCCGCCACGTGCTCCATGGCGGCGGAGCGCGACCCCTTCACCAGCACCACTGCATCGGCGGGCATCTCGGCCCGGCACGCCTCGATCAGCGCCGAGGCGTCGTCAAAACAGCGCCCGCCAACCCCGAAGCCCTCGGCAGCCGGGGCAGCGGCCCCGCCCAGGGTCCAAAGCCGCTGGATCCCGGCAGCCCGCGCCCGTTGCCCGGCGCGGCGATGCCAGTCCGCCGCCTCCCGGCCGAGCTCGCCCATGGCCCCGAGGAGCAGCCAGGGCGCACCGCCGAACTCCGTGACCGTATCGATGGCGGCCTGCAGGCTTGCCGGGTTGGCGTTGTAGGTATCATCCACCAGCCACCCCCCGTGACACCCCCAGCGCAGCTGCAGCCGCCCCGGCACGGCCGCGGCGGCCGCCACCCGCTCCAGGATGGTCCGGGCCGGCACCTCGAGCGCGGCGGCGCAGGCCGCGGCGGCGGCGATGTTCTGGGCGTTGTGGCGACCGAGCAGCGGCGTCGGCGCTGCCGTCCAGCCGCCTCCGAGATCCAGCTCGAGCCGGCTGCCCCGCCCCCGGTAGCGGATCTGACCGGTCTCGGCGCCGAAGGTCAGGCAGCGCCGCGCGCCGGCCAGCTCCCGCCACAGGCCGCTGTAGTCGTCGTCGGCATGGATCACGGCAACGCCGTGGCCGGGCAGCCCCTCAAAGAGTTCGCCCTTGGCGCGGGCGACTCCGTTGAGCGAGCCGAAGCCCTCCAGGTGTGCTGGCCCGGCGTTGGTCACCACACCCACGTCCGGCTGCGCCCACGCGGTGAGCTGTGCAATCTCACCGGGTGCGTTGGCACCCATCTCGATGACGGCGTAGCGGTGCCCACCATCAAGCCGGCAGAGCATCTCCGGGACGCCCAGCAGGTTGTTCCGGTTGCCCTCGGTGGCCAGCGTCGGACCGGTTTCGGCAAGCATCGCCGCCAGCAGTTCCTTGACCGTGGTCTTGCCGTTGCTGCCGGTGACGGCCACCACGCGCGCCCCGCTGCGACGCCGACACTCCGCGCCCAGAAGCGCGAGGGACGCGGCCGGGTCCTCGACCACCAGCGTGGGCAGCGCCGCCACCGGCCGAGCCCCGAGGACCGCCACGGCGCCCCGCGCCGCGGCGTCGGCAGCAAAGTCGTGGCCATCGCTGCGGGCCCCGGCCAGGGCCACGAAGAGCGTCCCCGGCGCGGACCGGCGGCTATCCAGCGCAACACCGTTCACCGTCGCACCGCCGTCACGACCGACGAGTTCGGCACCGGTCAGCGCAGCCACCTGATGCAGGCTCAGCGGGTCCATGCACCCTCCTCGGCAGCGCCGAGCAGCCGCGCCACCTCCTCACGGTCAGAGAAAGGCAGCCGGTGCCCGTCCACTTCCTGGTCCGTCTCATGGCCCTTGCCGGCGACCAGGACCACATCTCCGGCGCCCCCCCAGGCGACAGCCTCGCGGATGGCCGCGCCCCGATCCGCCACCAGTTCGGCCGCCTCGCCGGCCCCGTCGGCCACGGACGCCCGGATGGCGGCGGCATCCTCGCCCCGGGGGTTGTCATCGGTGATCACCACCCGGTCGGCCAGGCGCGCTGCGACCTCGCCCATCAGCGGGCGCTTGCCGGTGTCGCGCTCGCCCCCGCAGCCGAATACGACGCACAGCCGCCCGTCGGTATGCGCGCGCAGGGCGCTCAGCGCCTGCTCCAGGGCCCCCGGTGTATGGGCGTAGTCCACCACCACCAGCGGTGCCCCGACGGCCTGGAACTGCTCCATCCGCCCCGGCACCGGACGCAGCGTCGCCAGCCGATCGAGAACGGCGTCCATGGGCCGCCCTAAAGCCAGGGCCGCCGCCACTGCCGCCAGCACGTTGGCCACGTTGAAGCGCCCGAACAGGGGCAGTCGCACCGAGCGTCGGATCCCGCCCAGACAGAGTGTGAGCTGAACGCCGTCGGCCACCGGGGTTACCGCCTCGGCGGAGAGGTCCGCAGCGGCGCCGGCAGCGCTGTAGGTGAAGACCGCACCGGCGGCCCGGTCGTGCAGGCGCCGGCCGAGTTCGTCGTCCAGGTTGAGCACCTGGGCCCGCAAACTGGGGAACTCGAACAGCCGGCTCTTGGCGTCGGCATACGCCTCGACCGAGCCGTGGTAATCCAGGTGGTCGCGCCCCAAGTGGGTGAGTACGGCCAGATCCACCGCTGTGGCGGACAATCGCCCCTGCTCCAGGGCGTGGGAGGAAGCCTCCATGGCCACGCCGCGGGCGCCCGCCTGGCGACAATCGGCCAAGGCCTCCTGCAGGGCCACAGCGTCCGGTGTGGTCAGCACACCCGGGCGCAGCCGGTCCACCAGGCCGTGGCCAAGGGTTCCGACCACGCCCCAGGGCGCCTCGGCGGTGCTGAGCAGCTGGGCAATAAAATGGGTGACCGAGGTCTTGCCGTCGGTGCCGGTAACCGCGATGACATCCAGATCCCGGGATGGCTCCCGGTAAAGGCGCGCAGCAACAGCACCCAGGTATCGGCGCAGGCCCGGCACACCGACCATCGGCACGCCGGCCGCCTCGGCAGCGGCACGCGCCGGCGCGGCATCAGCGTCGTCGTCCGTATCCCACGCCACAGCAGCAGCCCCGGCAGCTACCGCTGCGGGCACGTAGGCAAGTCCGTGCTCGCGGCTGCCGGACAGCGCCAGGAACACGGCGCCGGGCTCAAGGCGCCGGGTATCGAGGGCCAGCCCGCGGACCGAAACCGCCGGGAGTTCGCCACCGACCCACGGTTCGAACAGCCAGCGCAGGGTGACCCCGGATGCGGACAAAGCGCTCATGACCCCTCCCCCTCGGCGACGACGGGCACCTCGAGCTCCGGGAGATCGTCCGGCGGCACGTTGAGCATCCGCAGCGCACTGCCCATCACCCGGGAGAACACCGGCGCCGCCACCTGGCCGCCGTAGTAGAGATCGCCGCGGGGCTGATCGATGGTCACCGCCATGACCAGCCGCGGGTCCGACGCCGGGGCGAAACCGACGAAGGAGGCGAGGTAATCCTCCTCGGCATAGCCGCTGGGGCCGCTCTTGAGCACCGTTCCGGTCTTGCCGGCCACCCGGTAACCGGAGATGGCCGCACGGGTGCCGGTCCCGCCGGGCTCGACCACGGCCTCGAGCATGGCGCGCAGCTCGGCAGCCAGATCCGGGTCGAGCACCTGCCGGCCCTGCGGGGGATCATCCAGGGCGCGAATAGAGACCGGGCGCATCACCCCGTCGCGGGCCACCGCGGCGTAGGCGCGCGCCAGCTGCACGGGCGTGGCGGTCACGCCGTAACCGTAGGAAAGCGTAGCGCGCTGCACGTCGCCCCGCGGCGGCGCCGGCAGGAAGTGCCCGGCGACCTCGTCGCGCAGGCCGCTGCGGGTACGCTCGCCGAAGCCCACATCCTCCAGGGTGCTCCAGAGGGCCCGCGGCTCGGTCTCCAGGGCCATCTTGACCGTGCCCACGTTGCTGGATTTCTGCAGCACGCCGGCAATGTCGAGCTCGCCGTAGTCGAGGAAATCGCGGACCGTGTGCCGCCCCACGCGCATGGTCCCCGGCGCGGTATCGAACTCCTGCCCGCTGCGCACGGCCCCGCTGGACAGGGCGGCGGCGATGGTGAACGGCTTGATCACCGACCCCGGCTCCTGGGCCCAGCTCACCGCCCGATTGCGGCGCTGCTCGGCCTCGACGCCGGAGCGGCGATGGGGATTGAACGAGGGCTGGCTGACCATTGCCAGCACCTCACCGGTGGTTGCATCCAGCACCACGGCCGCACCGCCCTCGGCATCGTGGCCATGGACGGCGCGCTTGAGTTCGCGGTACGCCACATACTGGATGCGCCGGTCCAGCGAGAGGCGGATGTCCTCGCCGGGGCGCGGCTCGCGCAGCAGCTCGACATCCTCGATGGTGCGCCCGAAGGGATCACGGACCACACGCTTGGCGCCGCTACGCCCGCTCAGGGCATCGTTAAAGGCGCGCTCGACGCCGCCCAGCCCACGACCATCGATGTCCGTGAAGCCGACCAGCTGCGCGGCCACCTCGCCGGCCGGATAGAACCGGCGGAACTCCTGCTGCAGCTGAACACCCGGCGCATCCAGTTCCTGGATGCGCGCCGCCACCCGTGGGGACAAGTGGCGCCTCAGGTAGACGAACTGCCGCCCCTCCCGGGCCTGCAGGAAGTCGCGCAGCTCGGCCGGAGCACGCTCGAGGGTCTGGGCCACGGCGGCGACGGCCCCCCGGTCCTCCAGCAGCTCCGCCGGGTTGGCCCAGGCCGACTCTACCGGTGAACTGATCGCCAGCGGCTCGCCGTTGCGATCGGTGATCACCCCGCGGTGCGCCGGCATGCTCACCGTACGCAGGTGGCGGGCGTCGGCCTCGTCGCGCAGGAACTCGCTGTTGATCACCTGCAGATCCAGGGCGCGCAGGATCACGGCACCGGCAGCCAGGGCCAGCACCACCACGACGCTGTAGAGCCGCCAGCGTGGCGGCCCCTGAAGCGGGGGTTGTCGGCGCGTGTTCCTGCTCACTCTCGCCACCTCAAGGGCGCCTCAGGATGATGATCTCGTCACGCTCGGGCAGCGCCATGCCCAGCTCCTCGCCGGCGACGCGCTCCAGACGGCTGTGCCCGGCCCACGCCCCCTGCTCAAGCTGCAGCATGCTCCACTCCTCGCGCAGCCGATCGCTGCGCTCGAGTTCGTCCTGCAGGGTCACGAAGACCCCGCGGTACTCGTGCTGGACGGCCACCACGCCGATGGCACTGGCGACCACCGCCGGGACCAGCACGGTCATGCCCCAGACCGCACGGCTCATGACAGCCGCTCCGCTACGCGCAGCACCGCACTGCGTGCGCGCGGGTTGCCGGCCACCTCGTCGTCGCCCGCGCGCAAATCGCGTCCCAGCGGCCGCAGACGGGGCTGACAGCCTTCCGGCGGCACCGGCACCGACGGCGGCAGATCGCCGACGCTCGAGGCCCGGCGGATGAACCGCTTCACGCGCCGGTCTTCCAGGGAGTGGAAAGCGATGACGGCCAGTCGCCCGCCGGGGGCGAGCAGGTCGATGGCCCCATCGAGGAAGCGGTCCAGCTGTCCGAGTTCGTCATTGACCGCAATGCGCAGGGCCTGGAAGGTCCGCGTCGCCGGATGGCGCCCGGGCTCGCGGCGTGGCACCGCCTGCTCGACCAGCCGGGCCAGCGCCAGGGTGGTGCGCGGCGGCTCACCGGCCTCGCGGGCAGCGACGACGGCACGGGCGATACGCCCGGCGTGGCGCTCCTCCCCCAGCTGGCGCAGGATCCCGGCGATCTCGCGCACGCTCAAACGCTCGAGCAACGCCGCGGCCGACTCGCCGGAACTCGGGTCCATGCGCATGTCCAGCGGGCCGTCCCGCTGAAACGAGAAACCGCGGTCGGGGTTGTCAACCTGCGGCGACGAGATACCGAGATCCGCCAGCAGGCCGTCGATACCGGCGGTCAGACCATACCCGGACAACATTCGGGGCAGATCGGCCAGCTCGGCACCGAGCACGGTACAGCGGGGGTCATCCGATAGGGTCTCGCGGGCGTGGGCCAGCGCCTCGGGGTCGCGATCCGCGACCCACAGCTGGCCGCGGGGCCCCAGCCGCTCGAGGATGCCGCGGGCGTGGCCGCCACGACCGTAGGTGGCGTCCACATAGCAGCCGTCCGGGCGCACGGCGAGCGCCTCCAGCGCGGCCTCGTAGAGGACCGGCCGGTGTGTCGTCGCCGTTGGCTTCTGCTCCGCCACTGCGCGCATCTCCGCTGCGGACATGACGCCCCCTGACCTGATCTACAGGGCGAGGCTCTCCAGCTCCCCGGGGAGCTCGGCATCCGACGCGGCCGCCTCCTGCAGCCAATCCGCCCGCCGCTGCTCCCAGAGGGACTCATCCCAAAGCTCAAACTTGTTGCCCTGCCCGATCAGCACCACCCGCTTTTCCAGGCCGGCGTATTCACGCAACGGCGGGGGGACCAGGGCGCGTCCGTTGCCGTCAACCTGGAGTTCCTGGGCGTGACCGATCAGAAGGCGTTTGAGTCGCTTGGCGCTCGGCTGGAGGTCCGGCAGGGCGATCAGTTTGCGCTCGATCCCTTCCCACTCGGGCAGCGGGTAGAAGACCAGGCAACGATCGCGATAGTCGATCGTTGCCACTACCTCGCCGCTGCAGTGACTCAGGAGGCGGTCGCGGTGCCGGGACGGGAAGGCTAGCCGCCCCTTGGCATCCAGGTTGAGTTGGTTGACTCCGCGAAACACCGCGCCCCCCGCTGCTCCATGCCGTGCCCTTTTATCCCACTTTTAACCACGTTGCGACACTATAGGAGGGGGCCCACACCCCGTCAACCAGCCGTACCGCCGCACTGCCCGGCGCCAAACATGAAGTTACGCACGGGATTTCAAGTCGAAGGGCGGCCGATGCGACAACCAAATAACTGGCTTTACGGGATGTTAACCGCATGTGCTAATAACGCACATCGGCTCTATTGGGTATCTACCTGTCATTGAAGGGTTGACGTGCTCGCGCGCGTTCGTAATATGGGGGTGGAGTCGGCCGGATGGCCGCTGTGCCGCACCGCGGCACGGAGGAAAGTCCGGGCTCCACAGGGCAGGGTGCCAGGTAACGCCTGGGGGGCGTGAGCCCACGGAAAGTGCCACAGAAAACAGACCGCCGATGGCCGCCGCGGGGCGGCGGCACAGGTAAGGGTGAAAAGGTGCGGTAAGAGCGCACCGCGCGACCGGTAACGGTTCGCGGCACGGTAAACCCCACCCGGAGCAAGGCCAAATAGGGGAGCCATGGCGTGGCCCGCGCCGCTCCCGGGTAGGCCGCTAGAGGCGTGCGGTGACGCACGCCCCAGAGGAATGGCCATCCTCGACAGAACCCGGCTTACAGGCCGACTCACCTCTTTTTTCCGCCACGCGACCTGTGACTCAGCCCCGGGCGAGTTCCAGGGCGCGCTGGTATAGGGCGTTGCGCCGCCCCCCGGTCAGGCGCGCAGCCACGCGAGCCGCCTGCTTCACCGGAACCCCTTCGCCGAGCAGCGCGCGCAGCGTGTCATCGGCGTCGGCGCCTGCCTCCCGCGCCGGCGCCCCCTCAAGGACCACGACGATCTCTCCCCGCTGCTGATTGCTGTCCGCCTCCACCTGCCCCAGGACCGCCTCCAGCGCACCGCGCAGCAGCGTCTCGTGCACCTTGGTCAACTCCCGCGCCACCACGACCCGGCGCTGTCCACCGCAGATCGCGACCAGATCGCGAAGGCAGGCGGCGATGCGGTGCGGCGCCTCGAAGAAAACCGCGGTCCGCGGCTCGGCCGCCAGCTCCTGCAGCCGGCTGCGCCGGGCGGCATCGCGCGAAGGCAAGAAGCCGTCGAAGACGAACCGGTCCGCCCCGAATCCGGCCACCGAGAGCGCGGCCGTGACGCTGCAGGCCCCCGGCACCGGCGACACCGGCACCCCCTCGGCGGCGGCAGCGGCCACCAGCCGGGCGCCCGGGTCGCTGAGCAGCGGCGTACCCGCATCACTGACTAGGGCCACATCCCGGCCGGCCGCCAGGATCCGGAGCAGGCGGGGCAGGCGCGAGGCCTCGTTATGCTCGTGCAGGCTCAGCAGGCGCGCCCGCAGGCCGTACTGCTCCAGCAGACGCCCCGTGCGCCGCGTATCTTCGGCGGCCACCCACTCGACACCGCCCAGGATCTCGGCCGCCCGGCGGCTCAGATCGGCCAGATTCCCGATCGGCGTCGCCACCACCCACAGCGTCCCGCCGCCGTTTGACACGGGTGCGACGGGCGCCGGATACTCCGAAGGCTTATCCACAGGCTTCTCCGACGGTTCCCATGACCTGCCCCTCGCGCGTTCTCCAGTTCCTGATCGCGGCCGCGCTGCTGGCGGCACTCTACAGCTGTGCCCCGGCACCGGTCACGCCGGCCGACGCCCCGGAGCAGACCGAGGCGCAGGCGGATGAGGCCCGGGGGGGGGGGGGGGGCCCCCCCCCCCGCGGGGGGGGTGGTTGGGGGGGGGGGGGGG
>NZ_JAJNRF010000012.1:0-69944 GCF_022228075.1 Halorhodospira sp. 9628 | reverse complement strand
TGACAAGCGGGGCGCGATCTCAGGCCGTCCCCGGCCCCCCGCCACCCGATCCACGGCACCCGCCGGTTAACGCGCCGCCCCACGATCAAACCCCGACCGCCGCAAAAGCCACCCCACGATCGAGCCCCGACCCTAAAGACGCCCCAAAACCTCCCCCATCCGCACCGACCGCCCCGACACCAGACCATCGGCCCAACGCACCGCCCCCCGCGGCAACACCAGAATCACCGTCGAACCCAGATTGAACCGCCCCAACTCCTCACCGCGAG
Source organism: Halorhodospira sp. 9628 (assembly GCF_022228075.1). NCBI lineage: Bacteria > Pseudomonadati > Pseudomonadota > Gammaproteobacteria > Chromatiales > Ectothiorhodospiraceae > Halorhodospira > Halorhodospira sp. 9628. The sequence goes on along the minus strand of NZ_JAJNRF010000012.1, from coordinate 69,675 downwards.
CCAAAAACACCCCGGCACCCGGCGCGTAATCCCGACTCAACCCCCGCGCATCCGCCCCCGCCCCCCCCCAGCCCGTCTCAATACTGCCCACATTCACCGCCCCCACCGGGACCACCGCCACCGGCCCCACCGCCGTCTCCCAGAGCGTCACATGCCGCTCATTGCGCAGGAACAGCCCGCGGATGGCGCGCACCGCACAGGGGGCAACCGTCAGCAGGCGCCCCGGCACATGCCGCTCGGCACACAGACGCCCGGCCAGCGGCGCATGAAAGCGGTGATAATCCCGCGGCGACAGATAAATCGTCACGAACGCCCCATCGCGCAGCGGTGTGGCATCCAGCCCGCCAAGCAGCGTACTCAGGGGGTACTCGATCCCCTTGGCCTGGATCAGCTGCTCGCCGCGCAGATGCCCCACCGCGCTCACCGTCCCGTCGCAGGGGCTGACCAGCGCCTGCGGATCCTCGGGCAGCGGCCGCGCCCCCGGGCGCAGCGCCCGGGTGAAGAGGGCATTGAAGGTGGGGTAGGCACACGGGTCGGCGTGCTCGGCCTCGCTCAGATCCAGCCCGTAGCGCTGGACCAGGAAGCGATTCAGGCGGTTCTTCAGCCAGGGGCGCGGGGAGCGCGCCACATGCCAGGTCACCCGGGAGAGCAGCCGCGTGGGCAGCAACCGGTGCCCGAAGGCGCGGACCCGGTCGGCAAGATGGGCGGCGGGCTCGGCGCTCATTCGCGGACCCGCTCGCGGACGCTCTCTAGCAGGTTGCGCAGGAAACCGCCGCGTTCGCGCTCCATCAGCCGGAACAGATCCCGAGCGATCAGCTCCGGGTGGTGCGGGGGCATCAGCAGCGCCACCAGCTTGCCGCGGGGGTTGATCACCAGCAGCGCTCCCTCCGGCTGGATGTGGAAGCCGTGGTCCACGTTGCCGCCGTTGGGCGCCATGTAGCGCACCCCGACGCTGCCGGCAAGCTCGCGGACCCGCGCCACCGGTCCACTGATGCCGTGGAACGCGGCCGGATAGCGGCCCACGTAGTCGGCCAGCTCGTCCGGGCCGTCATCGGGATTGACGCTGACCAGCGCCACCTGCAGCCGCGCGCTCATCCGCGTGTGCGCCAGCTGCTCGCGGGCGCTGTGCAGCAGCGCCAGGTTCTCCCAGGTGGTCGGGGATTCGGTGTGCCCGAAGGTCAGCACCGTCCACTTGCCGTGGAGGTCGGTGGACGAAAAGCGCTTCCCGTCCTGGTCTTCGAGCACGAAATCGGCGATGGGCCGGCCATCCTCCAGGTAGGTGCCCTGGATGTCCGGCACCCCCGGATCCGGGCGCAGGGCGGTGGCGGCGAGGCCGACGCCGATCACCGCCGCCAGCACCGAGAGGACGGCCAGCAGGGCCCCGAGCAGGGGCCGGGTGGTTCGTTGCGGACGGTTTGCCGGCATGGGCGCTCCCGGATCCAAAATCGCAAGCCGTTCCAGCGCGCGACAGCGCGTGCATCGATCGCTGGGCAGTGGCACCGTAACCGGCCATCATAACCGAAGCGCAAACGCCAAGGGAGGAACACCGTGGAGCCCATCGACCACGCCCCGGAGGGTCTCGAGACCCTGCGCGACATCGTCCGCTACGCCGCCAGCCGCTTCAACGAGGCCGGGCTGGTCTACGGCCACGGCACCGACAACGCCATCGACGAGGCCGCTGCGCTGGCCCTGCACGCGCTGCACCTCCCGGCGGACCTGCCCGACCTCTACTGGGGCGCGCGCCTGACCCGCGGCGAGCGCGAGGCGGTCATGGCCCGGGTGCGTCGGCGTATCCAGGAGCGCCTGCCGCTGCCCTACATCACCCACGAGACCTTCTTTGCCGGATTGCCGTTCTACATCGACCAGCGCGTGCTGGTGCCCCGCTCGCCGATTGCCGAACTCGTCGAGCGCGGCTTTCAGCCCTGGCTGGATCCGGACGCCGTCGAGCGCGTGCTGGAGATCGGCACCGGCTCCGGGTGCATCGCCGTCGCCTGCGCCTACGCCTTCCCCGGCGCCGCCATCGACGCCACCGACATCGACGCCGACGCCCTCGAGGTGGCCGCGGTCAACGTCCACCGCCACGACCTGGACGAGCGCGTCGCCCTGATCCAGTCCGACGTCTACGAAGGCCTGCCGCAGCAGCGTTACCAGCTCATCGTCACCAACCCCCCCTACGTGGATGCCCCGGCCATGGCCGCGCTGCCAGCCGAATACCGCCACGAGCCGCACCACGCCCTGGCCGCCGGCGAGGACGGCCTCGACGTGGTTCGCCGCATCCTCAGCGGTGCCCCGGATCGGCTCACCGAAGACGGCCTGCTGGTGGTCGAGGTGGGCGACTCCGAGGAAGCCGTGGCCGAGGCCTTCGGCCACCTGCCGCTGACCTGGGTGGAGCTCGAGCGCGGCGGCTTCGGTGTCTTCCTGATCAACGCCACGCAGTTGCGCGAGGCCCGGGACGCGGGTGCGCTATAGTCGAGGAGGTCCGACAACGGAACCACGGATCCGGAGCGACGATCCGGGCGGCGGCAGCCCGGCAGGGGAGGAAAGATGCAGGGCAGACAGGTCTGGCGATGGCTGATTCCGGTGGCGCTGCTGGCGCTGGGCTTGTCCGGCTGCGGCGTCAACCCGGTCACCGGTGAGCGGGAGTTCCGGCTGATCTCCGAGAGCGAGGAGATCGCCATGGGCGAGCAGCACTACGAGCCCACCCTCCAGAGCATGGGCGGTCGCTACAACGCCGACTCGGAGCTGGTCGCCTACGTCGACGAGGTCGGCCAGCGCGTCGCCGCCGAGAGCCACCGCCCCGGGTTGCCCTATGAGTTTGTCGTCCTCAACGACGGCACCCCCAACGCCTGGGCCCTGCCCGGCGGCAAGATCGCCATCAACCGCGGCCTGCTTACCGAAATGGAGAATGAAGCCGAGCTGGCCGCCGTGCTTGGCCACGAGATCGTCCATTCCGCCGCCCGTCACGGTGCCCAGCGCGTCGAGCGCGGCATGATCATGCAGGCCGGCGTCGCCGCCGTCGGCCTGGCTACCCAGGACCACGATTTCTCCGGACTGCTGGTCGCCGGGGCCAGCGTCGGCGTGGGGCTGATCAGCCAGCGCTACTCCCGCGAGGCCGAGCTCGAGGCGGATTACCACGGCACCCGCTACATGGCCAAGGCCGGCTACGACCCCGAGGCCGCCGTCACCCTGCAGGAGAAGTTCGTGCGCCTGGCCGGCGACCGGGAGCCCTCCTGGCTTGAGGGGCTCTTTGCCAGCCATCCGCCGTCCCGGGAGCGCGTCCAGGCCAACCGCGAGACCGCTCGCGCCCTGCGCGAGGAACTCGGCGGCGAGGACTGGACCCTGGGCGGGGAGCGCTACGCCCGGCACATCCGCGTGCTCGAGGAGAACAGCGAGGCCTACGCCCGGCACGACGAGGCGCAGCAGGCCCTGCGTGCCAAAGAGCCCCGCCGGGCCCTGGAGCTGGCCGACGCCGCCATCGACGCCTATCCCGAAGAGGCCGCCTTCCACGCCGTGCGCGGCCAGGCCCTGGCCCGTCTCGGCGAGAAGGACCAGGCCATCACCGCCTTCGACGCCGCCATCGAGCGCAACGACGGCTATTTCAGCTACCACCTCGACCGCGGCCTGCTGCACCGGGTCCGCGGCGACGACGAGCGCGCCCGCGAGGATCTGGTCCGCTCGGCCCGCCTGCTGCCCACCGCACCGGCCCACCTGGCGCTTGGAGAGATGGCCGAGGCCGACGGCGCCCGCGACGCCGCCATCGCCAACTACGAGAAGGCGGCCAGCGCCGAAGGCTTCTACGGCGAGCGCGCCCGAGAGGCCCTCAGCCGCCTACAGGACGGCTGAGCCGGCCGCCGGGGCAGGGCAGCGGGATCTTAGATCTCGAACTCGTCGATCCCGCCGCGCACCTCGTTAAGCAGGAACAGGATGTTCTCCTTGATCTCGTCTTGCGCATCACGGTAGGCGTTCATCGCCTGCGTATCGTCGTCGGCGCCGGCCTGCGCCGGGTCGTTGGTCGGCCAGTGGCGGTGTTCCACACCCTTGGGCAGCTCCGGGCAGGCCTCCTGCGCCTCCTCGGAGAGGGTGATCACCATGTCCACCTGCTCAAGCACCGCCGGGTCCAGCGCCTTCGGCGCCTTGGACGAGATGTCCGTCCAGTCCTCGCTCATCACCTTGGCCGCCCGCGGGTCGAGCTCCTGCGCCGGCGCGATCCCCGCCGAGCAGGGCTCGATCAGATGGCCGGCCAGGTTCTCGGCAAAGCCCTCGGCCATCTGCGAGCGGCAGGCGTTGCTGTTGGACAGGAAGAGTACACGGGTCTTGTTGCTCATTGCCTTGATCCAGACGGTTGCCTACGTGTGACGCGCAGTCTACCCGGCCGGCGGTGTCCGGGTCAGCCTCGGATCGGCGGCTGATTGATGACAGATATGCAGACTGTAAGGAAGTTTCGCCCCATCCGGCCGTCGCTGAACTCCCCAACGTAAGCCCGCTCCTGATATGCTCCGGGCCCTATGAAACTCTATTCCGCGAAGAGCACGTTCCAGCACGATGAAGCGCACGCCGTGGGGGTCCTGGTCGCCAACCTGGGCACCCCGGACGAGCCGACGGAACCGGCCCTGCGCCGCTATCTGCGCCAGTTCCTCTCGGATCCGCGGGTCATTGAGATCCCGCGCTGGCGCTGGTGGCCGATCCTCTACGGCATCGTGCTGCGCACCCGCCCCAAGAAGTCCGCGGCCGCCTACAGCGAGGTGTGGGAGGAGGACGGCTCGCCGCTGCTGAGCATCGGTCAGCGCCAGGCGGCCGGCATCCGCCAGCGCCTGCAGGCGATGAACGATCGCGGCCCCTTCGTCGTGGAGCTGGGCATGCGCTACGGCAACCCGTCCATCCCGGCGGCCCTGCGCCGGCTGCGCGAGTCCGGGGCGCGGCGGATCCTGGTACTGCCGCTCTACCCGCAGTACTCCGCCTCCACCACCGGCTCCACCTTCGACGCTGTGGCGCGCGAGCTGATGGGCTGGCGGTGGGTGCCGGAACTGCGCATGGTCGGTCAATACCACGACGAGCCGGTCTACATCCAGGCCCTGGCCCGCTCGATCCGCGAGCACTGGGAGCGCGAGGGGCGCGGCGAGCGGCTGCTCTTCTCCTACCACGGCGTGCCGGAGCGCTACCTGCTCGACGGCGACCCGTACCACTGCCAGTGCCTGAAGACCTCGCGACTGGTGGCCGAGGAACTGGGCCTGGAGCCGGGCACCTGGGATGTGACCTTCCAGTCGCGCTTCGGCAACGAGGAGTGGCTCAAGCCGTACACCGACGAGACGGTCACCGAACTCGCCCGGTCCGGCGTCAAGCACCTGGATGTCGTCTGCCCCGGCTTCTCCGCCGACTGCCTTGAAACCCTCGAGGAGATCGCCGGCGAGAACCGCGAGTACTTCGAGGAGAGCGGCGGCGAGCGCCTCTCCTACATCCCGGCGCTCAATGACCGCCCCGATCACCTCGATGCACTCGCCGCCCTGATCCTCCAGCACGGCCAGGGCTGGCGCGAGGTCGATGGCGGCCGCGACCGGGAGGCCGAGCAGCGCCGCCGTGCCGAGACCGCCGAGCGCGCCCGGGCCCAGGGCGCCGAGAGTTAGCCCGTGGTCCCGCCGGCGGCGCCAGGCCCCGCCTCCCGGCCCGGCCCCGCGGTGTGGCTGGGCCGCACCCTGCGAGCGGCGGCGGTCATGCTGCTGCTCTGGCTGATCCTTGCCGAGGGGCGGCTTGGCGGCGTGCTCGGCGTCGCCACGATCCTTGCCGCCGCCGGGGTTGGCGTCTACTTCGCCGGCCGGCGCATCCACCCCTGGTACCCCCTGCCGGCACTGCGCTTTGCCGGTTTCTTCCTAGTGCGCTCGCTGATCGGTGCCGTGGATGTCGCCTACCGCGCCATGCATCCGCGCATGCCCATCCACAGCCACTGGCTGCGCTACGCCGTCGAGCTGCCCCCCGGCGAGCCACGGGTGGCCCTGGTCGCGGCCCTGAGTCTGCTCCCCGGCTCCTTGGCCGCCGATCTGGAGGGCGATATCCTCATCGTTCACGCCATCACCCCGCAGGCCGAAGACGAGGTCGCCGGGCTGGAGCGCCGCGTGGCTGCGGTCTACGGCCTGAGCGGGACCACCACCGGTGCCGCCGCATGAGGTAAGCGCCGTGCAGATGCTCTATCTGGGTCTCGCCGTCTTTCTGTTGCTCAACCTCCTCGCCGGGCTGTGGCGCGTCCACCGCGGCCCCACCGCTGCCGACCGTATGCTTGCCGCACTGCTCTTCGGCACCACCACTGTTGCCGTGCTGTTGCTGCTCGCCGAGGCCATGGGCCTGCCGGCGCTGCGCGACGTGGCCCTGCTTTTCGTGGTCCTCGCCGCGGTGATCGCCGTGGCCTTCACCCGGGTGCCGCGGCGCTTCGAGAAGGGGGAGGAGTGATGACGCTGCTCGACGCGCTCAGCGCCGGGCTCCTGCTTCTCGGCGGGCTGTTTTTTCTCACCGGCACTGTCGGACTGCTGCGCTTCCCCGGCGTCTTCGATCGCCTGCACGCGCTGACCAAGGCCGACAACCTGGGCCTGGGCTGCGTGGTGGCCGCCCTGATCCTGCAGGCCGAAACCGGCTGGGTGGCCGCCAAGCTGGTGCTGATCTGGATGCTGGCGCTGATCGCCGCCACCGTCTCGGCGCACCTGATCGCCCGCTTCTCGCTGCGCGCCCGCGGCGGGGCGCGGAGGACGCCGCCGTGATCGACTGGACCTTCGACCTGCTGCTCGCCGGTGGCCTGCTCGGGCTGGCCTGGCAGATCGTCGCCAGCCGCATCCTCTTTCGCAGCGTGGTGCTGTTCATCGTCTTCGGCCTGCTCATGGCCGTGACCTGGGCGCGCCTGGCCGCCCCCGACCTGGCCCTGGCCGAGGCGGCCATCGGCGCCGGGATCACCGGGGCCCTGCTGCTCTCCGCCTACCGCGCCCTGCTGCCCGAGGGCAGCGACGTCGACGAGCCGCCCCCGCCGGCGGTGCCGCCGTGGGCGGCGGTGGGCGTGGCCGTGCTCGTCGGCGTCCTGATCGCCGGCATCGGCTGGGCGGTGGTCGGCCTCGAGCCGCCGGAGCAGACCGCCGGGCGCCTCGCCCTGGCCAAGCTCGAGGCGAGCGGGGTGGAGAACCCGGTCACCGCCGTGCTGCTCAACTTCCGCAGCATCGACACCCTCTCCGAGGTGGTGGTCCTCTTCGTCGCCTTCCTCGCCGCCCGGGTGGTGGCCCAGGACCTGACCCACGCCGGGCCCGGCGACTGGCTGCGCGCCAGCCACCGCGAGCCGCTGCTGGTCCAGCCGCTGATCGCCTTCATCGCGCCGATGACCGTGCTCGCCGGTGGCTACCTGCTCTGGTCCGGGGCGTATCAGCCCGGCGGCGCCTTCCAGGCCGGTGCCGTGCTCGCCGCCCTCGGCGTGCTGCTGCGCCTGACCGGGCGGCTGCGCCCGACCGAGGAGACCAGCTTCGCCGAGCGCCTGGCCCTGGTCGGCGGCATGGTGCTGTTCAGCGCCATCGGCCTGGCCGGCGCGGGCCTGGCCTCGGCGGTGCTCGCCTATCCGGCCGAGTGGACCTATGAGCTGATCCTGCTCGTCGAGACGGCGCTGACGCTGGCCATAGCGCTGCCGCTGGTGCTGCTGTTCAGCGGCTCCGGCGGCCTGCGCGGGGAGGTGCGGTGACCCAGGCCGCCTTCTATTCCCTGATCGCCGGGGCGCTGGCGGGCATCGGCATCTACGGGCTGATCACCCAGCGCCACCTGCTGCGCCGGATCCTCGCCGTCAACGTCCTCGGCAACTCGGTCTTCCTGCTGCTGGTGGCCCTGGCCCGCCGCCACCCGGACTACGTCGATCCGGTGCCCCACGCCATGGTGCTCACCGGCATCGTCATCGCCGTCAGCGCCACCGCCTTCGCCCTGGTCCTGGCGCGCCGCTACCACGCCGAGACCGGGCTCAACCACCTGCCCGAGGACGAGGAGTAGGCCGTGGCGACGCTCTCGCTGCCACTGGCCTTCTTCCTGCCGCTGCTTACCGCGCTGGCGGTCTTCCTGGTGCGCGCCCGCCGGGCGCCGTGGCTGCCGCTGCTCGGCGCCGTGGCCACGGTGGCGGCGGTGGCCGACGTGGTCCGCCAGGTGGCGGAGAACGGCCCGCAGGTCCATCACCTGGGCGGCTGGCAGCCGCCGCTGGGCGTGGAGCTCTACGCCGACGGGCTCTCGGCGCTGATGCTCGGCATGACCGCGCTGGTCGGCCTGGCGGTCACGCTCTACGCCGCGCCCTACCTGCGCGGCAAGGGCTACAATACGGAGCTCTTCTGGCCGCTGTGGCTGGTGCAGTGGGCCACGCTCAACGGCACCTTCCTCTCGGCGGACCTGTTCAACCTCTACGTCATGCTGGAGCTGCTCACCCTCACAGCGGCTCCGCTGGCGGCCATGGCCGGCGATCGGCCGTCGCTGGGCGCGGCCATGCGCTACCTGCTGCTGGCGCTGCTCGGCTCGCTGGCCTATCTGCTCGGCGTGGCGCTGCTCTACGGCGGCACCGGCACCCTGCACCTGCGCGAGGTGGGCGAGCTCGTCGGTGCCGACGCCCACACCGCCGTGGCGGCGGCGCTGATCACCGCCGGGCTGTTCGCCAAGGCGGCGGTCTTCCCGCTGCACATGTGGCTGATGCCGGCGCACAGCAACGCCCCGGCGCCGGCCAGTGCGGCGCTCTCGGCGCTGGTGGCCAAGGCAGGGCTCTACCTGGTGCTGCGCCTGTGGCTGTGGGTCTTCCCGGTGCTGCTGAGTACCTACATGGGCTGGCTGATCGGCGCCCTGGGGGCGCTGGCGGTGCTCTACGGCTCGCTGCAGGCGCTGCGCCAGCCGCGGCTCAAGCAGGTCATCGCCTACTCGACCATCGCGCAGCTCGGCTACCTGCTGCTGCTCCTGCCCATGGTGGTGATCCCGGCCGCCGCCGTGCACGCCTGGCAGGGCGTGGCCTACCACGCCCTGGCCCACGGCTTCGCCAAGTCCGCCGCCTTCCTCGCCGCCGGCAATATGCTCTACAGCCTCGGGCACGATCGGCTCGAGGGCCTGCGCGGGCTCACCCCGTACCTGTCGATCACCGTGCTCACCCTGGGGCTGGCCTTCGCCAGTCTCATGGCCCTGCCGCCCAGCGGTGGCTTCCTGGCCAAGTGGCTGCTGCTCAGCGGCGCGATCAGTGGCGGGCAGTGGCCCTGGGCGGTGGTGATCATCCTCGGCAGTGTGCTCGCCGCCGCCTACGCCTTCCGCGTGCTGGCGGTGGCCCACGCCGCGCCGCCGGCCGGCTACACCGAGGTGCGCCCGGCACAACGGGTGCCGCGGATCATGGAGTGGGTGCCGCTGCTGCTGGTGCTCATCGTCTACGCCATGGGGGTCTCGGCCATGCCGGCGCTGGGGCTGTTGGAGCAGGGCGCACCGGAGGGGCTCCAATGATCGCCGCGCTCCAGGACCTGCTGCCGCTGTGGGCCTTGCTCGCCTCGCTGGGGACGGCGGTGATCATCTTCGCCCTGCGCGATGAGCGCCGCCGTCAGCGCACCTTCTGGAACCTCTTCGGTGCCAGCGTCAAATTGGTCCTGGTGGCCCTGCTGGTCTACGGCTTCCTGCAGGGGCGCAGCTACCAGGTCGCCTGGGAGGTCGTCCCGGGCGTCACCTTTCACTTGGCGGCGGACCCGCTGGCGCTGCTTTTCGCCATGCTCTCGGCGGTGCTCTGGCTGATCACCACCGTCTACGCCGTCGCCTATCTGGAGAACTCCGCGCAGCGGGCGCGCTTCTTCGGCTTCTTCTCGCTGTGCGTGGCCGCCACCTTCGGCATCGCCCTGGCCGGCAACCTCTTCACCTTCCTGCTCTTCTACGAGGCGCTCACCCTGGCCACCTACCCGCTGGTGGTCCACCGCGGGCACCCGGCGGCGCTGGCTGCCGGGCGCACCTACCTCGCCTACACCCTGGGCGGGGGCATGGCGCTGCTCGCCGGGACTGTGGCGCTCTACGCCGCGGTGGGCGAGCAGCCGTTCAGCCCCGGTGGCTCGGCGGCGGTGGCCGAGTGGGCGGCCGCCGCGCCGGGAGCGGCCACCGTGGTGCTCGCGCTGCTGCTCGGCGGTGTGGCGGTCAAGGCGGCGCTCTTTCCGCTGCAGGCGTGGCTGCCCATCGCCATGGTGGCGCCGGCGCCGGTCAGCGCGCTGCTTCACGCCGTGGCGGTGGTCAAGGCCGGCGCCTTCGGCGTGGTGCGCATTGTCCAGGATGTCTACGGCCACGCCGTGGCCGCGGACCTGAACGTGACCCCGGTGCTCGCCGCCCTGGCGGCGGTGACCATCCTCTACGGCTCGCTGCGCGCCCTGGCGCAGGTGGACATCAAGCGTCGCCTGGCCTTCTCCACGGTCAGCCAGGTCTCGTTCATCACCCTGGGGGTGGCCATGGGCGGGCCACTGGGGCTGATCGGCGGGCTGGTGCACCTGGTTCACCAGGGGCTGATGAAGATCACCCTGTTCTTCTGTGCCGGCAACTACGCCGAGACCCTGGGCATCCACCGCATCGAGTCGCTCAATGGCGTCGGCCGGCGCATGCCGCTGACCTCGGTGGCCTTCACCATCGGGGCGCTGGGCATGATCGGCTTCCCGCCCATCGCCGGGTTCATCAGCAAGTGGCACCTGGGGCTGGGCGCGCTCGCCCAGGAGCTCTACTGGATCCTGGCCGTGCTGGTGGCCAGCACGCTGCTCAACGCCGCCTACTTTCTGCCCGTGCTGCGGCGGATCTGGCTGCTGCCGGCCCCCGCCGGCTGGCCAGGGGCAATGCCGCGGACGAGCAGCGCCGAGACCCACCGCTGGCTGCTCTACCCGGCGCTGCTCACGGCGCTGGCAGCACTGCTCGCCGGCGTGCTGGCGGCGGCGGAGTTCTCGCCGCTGAACTGGGCGCAGCGCATCGTGGAACAGGAGTACCCGCTGTGATGATCGACCCGGCCGCCGGTCTGCTGCTGCCGGTGCTCTTCCCGCTATTGGCGGTGGCCCTGCTCGCCGCCGGCGCACGGCGGACCGGGGCAGTGCTGCTGGTGCTCGCACCGCTGACCGCCTTGGGCGGGCTCGTCCTCGCCGGCGAGACCCTGCAGCTGCCGTGGCTGCTGCTCGATACCCGCCTGGCGGCGGATCCCCTCGGCCAGGCGGTGCTGCTGCTCGCCGCGCCGGTGGCCGCCGCCGCGCTACTCTTCGCCGTGGCCGGGGAGGGCGGCAGCGGCGGCACGACGCCCGCCGGGCTGCTCATCGGTCTGGGTGCCACCGTGGCGGCGCTGATGGGGGTGGTGCTGGCTGCCGATCTGGCCACCTTCTACTTCGCCTACGCCACCATGACGCTGGTGGCCTACCCGTTGGTGGTCCACTTCCGCACACCGGAGGCGTTCCGTGCCGGGCGCGTCTACCTGGGTATGGCGGTGCTGGCCGAGGCCGCGGTGCTCGCCGCCGTGCTGCTAATCGCCGCCCAGGGCGGCAACGCCGCGCTCGCCGAGGTGCCGGCGCTGGTCGTCGAGCACCCGTACCGCAACGTGCTGGTGGCGCTGATCGGGCTCGGCTTCGCCGTCAAGGCCGGCGTGGTGCCCCTGCACGCCTGGCTGGCGCTGGCCCACCCGGCGGCGCCGGTGCCGGCCAGTGCGCTGCTCTCGGCGTTGCTGGTCAAGGCCGCCCTGGTGGCGTGGTGGCGCCTGCTGCCCATCGGCGATCTGGCCCTGCCGGTGGCCGGCGGGGTGCTGGTGGTGGCGGGGCTGGCCAGCAGCCTCTACGCCAGCGTGGTGGGCGTGACCCAGCGCCGGGCCAAGATAGTGCTCGCCTACTCCACGGTCAGTCAGATGGGCCTGATGACCGCCTTTACCGGCACCGCGCTGCTCGAGCCGGCGCTGGCCGGGGCGGCGCTCACCGGGGTGGCGCTCTTCGCCCTGCACCACGGCCTGGCCAAGGGGGCGCTGTTCCTCGGCTGCGGGCTCCACGGCCGCCACCGCGGGGCGTACCTGCTGCTGCCGGCGCTCGCCCTGGTGGGCGTGCCGGCCACCAGCGGGGCCCTGGCCAAGGGGGCGGGCAAACAGCTCGGCGCCGAGGCCCTCGGCGCCCCGGCGGAGCCGCTGCTGCTGCTCGCCTCGGCGCTGACCGCCGTGCTCATGATCCGCTTCCTGCTGCTGGCCTGGCGCGGCGAGGGCGGGGCGGATCCGCTGGCGCGGCGGGCGGCAGTGCTCGCCCTGGTGCTGCTCTCCCTGACCCTGCCGTGGCTGGCGGCGGCGGTGGTGGCCCCGCAGCTGGTGGGCTACACCGCGCAGCCCGCGGCCCTGCTCGACGCCCTGCTGCCGGCGCTTGCCGGCGGCGCCGTGGCCGCGGTGCTCTTCGGTCTGGCCGGGGCCGCACGGCTGCCGCGCATCCCCGAGGGGGACTGGATCAAGCCGGCGTTGCTCGCCGGGGTGCGCCTGGGCCATGCCAGCCGGCGGGCGTGGCGGCGGCTGCCGGCGCGCCCTCGGGCGCCGTCGCTGGTCGGCCTATCGCGGTTGAGCGCGGCGGTGGAGAGCCGCCTGCTGGCGCTGGCCATGGCCGGGGTGCTGTTCCTGCTGCTGGTCCTGGGGATCGCGCTGCTCGGGATCCTCGCCGGCGGCTAGAAGCGCACGCCGACGCCGGCGTTGAACATGAACGCCCGCGGCACGGAGTCCACGGTCTCGGTGCTCATGGCCGCATCCAGGGTCAGCACCCGGAAGAGCGTGACACCGCCGGTGATATACCCGATCTCCGAGCCGGCCAGGTTCTGCCGGTAGCCCAGACGCCAGCCGGGCAGAGCGGCGTGGGGCGGGCGGTAGGCGCCACCGACGGTCAGCCACTGGTACGCGTCGTCGGAGCCGTCGGCAAAGGGACCGTCGGCGGCGTTGAGATCGAGCGAGCCGCCGAGCAGCCAGCGCCCGTCGGCGGTGTGCACCGCCCCCTCGAGGTTGAGCTGGCGCTCCATGCGGTAGTATTCGTCGGGGTCGATCTCGCCCCGCTCGGTGGCTTGGTCGTAGGTGGCCTCGTCCTCCACCGCCGGGTAGTCGAAGGTGGGTTCGACCAGATTGGCGATGCTCGCCCCGGCCCGGTACCAGTCGCCGACCCACATCACCCCCAGATCGACGCCGAAATCCGAGTCGGTCTGGCTGTTCTCGCCGAACTCGTCGCTGAGCTTGCTGCCGGCGTCGTCATCGAAGCCCACCGTCATCCGCGAGAGCTCCACCTGGTGGTGCTTGAGCTGCGCGCCGGCGAAGAGCAGGCCGTGGGGATTGTCGTAGACCGTGGTGCCGTAGCCCAGGGTGAAGGTCCGGGTGATGGCGCTGCGGATGTAGCCGCCGAAGCCGTCGAGCTCCTCGAGCGCCTCCTCTGCCTCCTGCTGGCTCCCTACATCCAGATCGAGATCCTCCCCGCGCAGCACCGACAGGTGGCCCCGGGCGCTGTACTCCAGATCGACAAGCAGCGAGCCGCGCAGGGCGTCCTGGGTGGTCTCGAAGGGGAAGGGCACGAACTGCCCGGTGACCCCGGCGGTCAGGTAGCCGTCGTCGGCGATGCGATCGAGGATCTCGTTGATGTTGGTCTCGAGCGTTTGCAGGTCATCCTCAAGCTCGTCGATGTCAGTGTCCTCGTCGACGGCTTCAAGCTTCTGCTCCAACTCATCGAATTCACCCCCCAGATCCTCGAAGTCGTCCCCGAAATCGGAGACGTCTCCGACCTCGTAGGAGAGCCCAAGACTGAAGACTCCCATGCGTACGCCGCGCTCACTACCGGCAATCGGGCCGGCGGGGTTCTGCTTGCTGCCCTGGGTGTCGGCGAAGCGGGTGGCGTCGCCGAAGCCGAGCGCCGAGCCCGGCGGCTGGTGGTTGGCGGTTGCGGTCAGGGGGAGCAGCGCGGCCAGCGCCGCGACGGGGAGGGTGTGCCTGCGCATAACGGGTCTGCCTGCCGTTCCGGGGAGCTACCCGAGGGTATCGGCTGGTCGCCTCCGCCCTTGAGCGGTCCGCCGGGGCTTCCGCCTGGCAGCAGACCCGCCGGCTCAGCCGACGTTGACGGCGCGCACGGGCTGGGCGCTGGCTGGCGAGCGCTCCGCCTCCGCCGGTGCCTCGCCGTCGGCCGGGAAGGCCACCAGGTGCTCGGTATCCAGGGTCAGGCCCACGTCGTCGCCGACGGCGTAGTCGCTGTGGCTTGGGGCTAGGGCCAGGAGCTCGACCCCATCCGGCGTGCGCAGGGTGTAGAGGGTCTCCGCCCCCTTGAAGGCCTTTTTCACCACCCGGCCGTAGAGGCCCGAGGGCGCCTCGCCCATGCGCACGTCGTCCGGGCGCAGGAGCACATCCACCCGGGTGCCGGCCGGCCACGGGAAGCCGTGGCTGCCGCGCAGGGTGCCCAGGCTGGTCTGGATGCGCTCGCCGTCGATCAGGGTGCCGGAGATCATGCTGCCCTGACCGATGAACTCCGCGGCGAAGCGGTCCGCCGGCTCGTGGTAGAGATTGAACGGCGTGTCCCACTGCACGATGCGCCCGTCGCGCATCAGGCCGATCTCGTCGGCCATGGCGAAGGCCTCGTGCTGATCGTGGGTGACCAGGATGGCGGTCATCTGCTGGTCGCGGAAGATGTCGTGGAACTCGCGGCTGAGCCGTTCGCGCAGCTCGACATCGAGGTTGGAGAAGGGTTCATCGAGCAGCACCAGCTGCGGCTGCGGCGCTACCGCCCGGGCCAGCGAGACGCGCTGCTGCTGCCCGCCGGAGAGCTCGTGGGGGAAACGATCCCCATAGCCCTGCAGGTCCACCAGCTCGAGCAGCTCGTCGGCGCGGCGGCGGCGCTCGCGGCGGTTGAGCCGGCGCAGACCGAAGGTGATGTTGTCGTAGATGTTCAGGTGCGGGAAGAGGGCGTAGTCCTGGAAGACCATGCCCATGCGCCGTTTCTCCGGCGGCATCACGTAGCCGGGGAGTGAGAGTGGCTCGCCGCGGACGCGGATCTCGCCGTTGCATAGTGGCTCGAACCCAGCGATGGCCCGCAGCGTGGTGGTCTTGCCGCAGCCGCTGGGGCCGAGCAGGCAGGCGATCTGCCCGGGCAGGACGCGCAGGCTGAGCTGATAGACCGCGGTGGTGCCGCCGTAGCAGCAGTGTACGTTGCTGAGCTCGAGCAGGGGGGATGCCGTGTGGTCCACCATGGGCGCTCCCGCGCAATGTGGCAATGTTGAGCCCAGCATGCACGATTTGCGAATAATTCTCAATGCGTGGGGCGCTGCCCGGTGGGGTGGTTTGCTCGCCCGCCCCCCGGATGGTCACTGGCGCAGGTTGGAGCGCACCCAGCGCAGCTGGCGGCGCATCAGCCGGGCAAAGCGCCAGGCCCGGGCCTGGGCGAGGACGTGGGCCAGGACCACCGGCACGAAGAGCACCGCCAGCACCCACTCCGGCACGCCCAGTCCAGTGCCCAAGACGCCGACCCCGCCCAGCAGCACCGTGGTTAGCACCAGCACGGCTACGGTCTGGCCCGGGGTGAAGCCGGCGCGGTAGAAGATGTGGTGCAGGTGCTCCCGGTCGGGCTGGAACGGGTGGCGACCGCGGAGGATCCGCCGCCCCATCAGGGTCAGGGTGTCGAGCACTGGCAGAGCCAGGATCCAGGCAATGGCTACCGGTGGCAGCAGCGCATGCTCGCCCTGAGCGGCCTCCACGGCGAACCACGCCAAGGCGAAGCCGAGCATCATGCTGCCGGAGTCGCCCAGGAAGCAGGCGGCCTTGCGCCGCCACGGGTTGCGCATGTTGAACAGCAGAAAGGCGCAGACCGAGGCGAGAAACAGCGTAGCCAGGATCAGCCAGCTGGCCCCGCCGTTGAAGGCGCCGGCAAGCACCAGCCAGCCCAGGGCGGCTGCCACCGTGCCGGCGGCCAGGCCGTCCACGCCGTCGAACATGTTCACGGCGTTGATCAGCCCCACCACGCAGAAGACGGTGAACGGCAGCGCGAGGGCACCGAGTTCCAGCGACACCTGCGGGCCGAGCAGCTGCCCCAGGTCCGATACAACCAGCCCCGACCAGGCGGTCATCAGCAGCGCGGCCACCACCTGAGCGGCAAACTTCACCCACGCGTCGATATCGATCAGGTCGTCGATGACCCCCACGATGGCCAGCAGGCCCATGCCGGCGAACAGCCCCTGGTAGTCGCGCAGCCCGAAGTCCGCCGGCAGCGACGCCGCCACGAACCCGAGCAGGATGCAGATGCCGCCGATCAGCGGCACCACCCGCCCGTGGCGCTTGCGCGCGCACGGCCGGTCTACCAGCCCGGCCTGCAGGGCCGGGCGGCGCAGGACCAGCAGCAAGAAAGCGGTCAACGCAAAAGCGAAGAAGATCTGGACAGCGATCTGCGTCACAACGCGGCGCTCCGTTGCCAAGCGCGAGGGGGTCAGTGGGAAAGCTGCTAAGCTAACACACCATTGGGTCTCCCGGGGCCGGTTACCGCGGCAGCAGGGGTATCGGCCTTGCCCGTCTGGGATCCGGCCCGTACTCGTTGCTTTCGCCCCTAGGCCGTCCAGCTTCCCTATCATCGCGGATGATGGTAAATACCGCCTGAACGACCCCTACCCCTACGGCCGCGCGGACGCGGCACGCGGTCGCAGACGTTCAAGTGCCCTGTGGTCGGTAGGTGTAGTCGTAGTAGTAGTACTGGTAGTAGCCGCCGCCGGCGCGCTTGGCCTGGAAATCGTTGAGGATCAGGCCCGATACCTGAACGCTGGCCTGTTCCAGGCGGGAAATCGCTGCGCGCATCTCCCGGACCCCAGTGGCCTCGGCGCGGGCCAGCATGAGGGTGGCACCCACGTGGGTGCCGACAATGGCTGCATCCGCCACGGCCATGACCGGTGCCGTATCCAGGATGACCAGATCGTAGTGCGACTCGGCGTGCTCGAGCAGCGTCCCGAAGCGCTCGTGCATCAGCAGCTCGGCCGGGTTGGGCGGCAGCGTCCCGGTGGTTAGCAGATCGAGCTCGGAACCGTCCACGTTGCGCGCCGCCTCGGCCAGGGTGGTCTGGCCGGCCAGGATGTCCGAAAGGCCCGGTTCAAGCTCGCGGTCATCCAGGTAACGGTGCAGCCGGCCCCGGCGCATGTCGCAGTCGATCACCAACACGCGGGACCCGCCGGCGGCCACGAGCGCCCCCAGATTGACCGAGACGAACGTCTTGCCCGAGTTCGCTTGGGGCGATGTGATCATCAGGATCCTGCGGCTCTCGCGCATCAGCGCAAAGGTCAGACTTGTGCGCAGGCTGCGCAGACTCTCTGCCGAAGGTGTCTGCGGCTGGGTGTGGGCCAGCACCTGAACCGACTGCCTGCGTGAGCGTGCCCGGCGCTCCATGCGTCGCTGCTCGGGCGCGTGGGGCACCACCGCATAGACGGGGAGACCGAAGTCCCGCTCCAGCGCGTCGGGGTCGCTGATCCCGCGGCGCAGGAACTCCCGCCCGAAGACCCCCATGACACCAAGCATGCCCCCGAGGACCACGCTCAGCGCGGCGATCAGGTTGCGCTGGGGGGCCACCGGACTGCTGGCGGACTCCGCCTCATCGAGGATGAAGACATCGCCCACGACGCCGGCCCGGGCCACGCGCAGCTCCTGGGAGGTGTTCAGCAGGTTGGTGTAGAGCGAGGTGGTCACATCCACCTCGCGCCGCAGCTGCAGCGCCTGCTGCTGTTTCTCCGGCAGGTTGGCGATCTCTTGTCTACGTCCTCTTTAACGTCGCGTAGCGAGGCTTCGCGCCGGCGCATGGTCTCCATGCGCGGGTGCTCCGGGCCGTACTGGAGTTCGAGCTCGTTGCGCTCGACCTGGAGCTCGGAGAGCCGCTGCTCAATATCCACCGCCTGTTCAAGCAGGGCGCGGGAGTCTTGGTCCAGGTCGACAGCCTGGTGCTCGCTGCGGAACTGGCTCAGTTGCTGCTCAGCGGTCTCCAGCTCCTGGCGGATATCCGGCAGTTGCTCCTCGAGGAACTCCAGGCTGCGACTGGCCTCCTCGCTCTTGCGCTCGACGTGCTGGCGGACGTAGTGCTCGGTCAGGCTGCTCAGGGCGTCCTCGATGTAGGCCCGGTCGGGGTGCTCCATGCGCACCTCCAGCACCCCGCTATCGCTGCCACGCTCACTGAGCGAGAGCTGCCCGCGCAGGCTGCGGATTGCCGCCTCACGGCTGCGCGTGCCCAGCTCAAACTCGGTGCCGGGGCGCGCTTGCAGATCGGCGACGAACAGCGTCACGCCCGCTTGCCCGCCGTACTCCAGGGCCAGTAGCTCATCGACCTCACCTTGTGCGATCGTCTCCTCACCGACGTGCAGCGTGTAGTCTCCAGCCTCCCCGGCGCGCAGGACCAGCGGGTCACCGTCCAGGTCCCGACGCAGGCCAGGTCCGATCTCCAGCCGGGTGACGTCGATGGACTCCCCGCCCCAGGCGAAGTGCTCCAGGCCCAGCCGCGGCGGGGCCGGCTCATCGCCGCCGTGGCGCTGCGCCAGCGCCTCGCCGATCACCGGCAGGTAGCGGGGTTCCGCGTGGACGGTGAGGTTGAGCTCGTCCACCACCCGGCCAAGGAGGCTCCGGGATTTGAGCACCTCCATCTGAGTCGCGACGCCAGGCCCCTCGGTCGGGAAGCCACCCATCTCCTCCAGTCCGCCCAGGGAGCGCTGCTGCGTCTCAAGCTGGATCAGGGCATCACCCTGGTAGATGTTGGTCTGCAGCGAGGCGTACCCGAAACCGGCAGCGCCGGCGGCCACCGTGACGGCCGCAATCAGCCACTTCCCGTTGCGCAGGATGTCGATGAGCTGGCTCAGATCGATCTCGTCCTGGCCTTCGCCGCCGCTCGGGGGGGCGCTGTGCGTCTCGCTCATGCTTGCCTTCGACCTCGCGGGCTAGTCACGGATGATGCGATCGGTCTGCCAAAGGGCCGAGATGATCGGCGTGTACTGCGCGACCACCCGGTTGAAGCGGACCAGCGGCGAGGCGGCCACAAAGACCACATCCCGCGGTTCAAGCTCGAAGCCATCGGCGAAGAGCAGGGCCGGTGCCTCCCGCGCGTCCAGGCGGAAGACCTGCGGGCGCAGGCCCAGCACCTCGCCGCTGTCCTCATCCCGCACAGGCTGACCCCGCAGCACATAGAGTTCCGCGGTGTTGGCCGAGGCCAGATCCACCCCATCGGCTTCGGCCACCGCCTCGGCCAGGGACAGCCGGCCGTCCTTGAGCTCGACCGCCGTCTGCTGCGCCAGCTCGCCGATCATGAACACCCGGTTGGCGTGGTTGTCCGGGATGTGCAGGACATCGTCGTCTTTGAGCAGGATGTCGTTGCTGCCCGTGGCGTAGAGGTTGAGGATGTCGATCTCGATCTGCTCATCACCGCGGGTGAGCACCGCGCGCCGGCGGTCGGCCCGCTCGGAGAAGCCCCCGGCCTCGTTGATGGCGTCCATGACCGTCATCGGGGCATCGCGCAGGTGCAGGGTGCCAGGATCGCGCACCTCGCCGGTGATGTAGGCACGCTTGCTGTGGAAGCCGACCACGCGAACCGCCACCTGGGGGTCGGCTACATAGGGGTCGAGCCGCTCCTGCAGGTCGCGGCGGATCTCCTCGACGTTGCGGTCCTTGACCTCAAGCAGGCCTACAAAGGGGAAGAAGATCGTGCCGTCCTCGCGGACCACCCGGCCGAGTTCGTCCAGGTCCGTGGTGGTGCCCGCTCCAAACGGGTTGGTCAGCTCCTGATGGCCCCAGACGATCACGTTGAGCACGTCACCAACGCCGACGCGGTACTCATGCGCCGCGGTCACCTCCTGACGGGTACGTACCTCGCCCACCTCGAGCGCGGGTGAGACGCGCCGCTCCTGGCGGCGCAGGACATCGGCATCGATGTCGATGATCTCAATATCGAACGCCTCCTCGTCCTCCACGTCTTCGGGGACGAAGCGCTCATCCGCGTCGTCGGACATGCGGATACCGGGGACGATCGCGCAGCCGCTGACCACGGCAAGCAGGGCGAGGGTGCCGGCGCTGCGAGCAAATCGATCCATCACGCGGGCATTCCTTGCCACTGGAAGACAGCCTCCTGCAGTTGATCACGGGCGGCGCGGAACGCGGCCTTCGACCGACGGAACGGATCGGGTACATCCCGCTCCTGCCAGTGACCGATCCGGAACGTGCGTCCGCGCAGCTCAGGGAAGTGTCGCGCCAGCCACGCCTGCTGCCCGCGCTCCATGACCAGGATGAGATCGAAACGCGCCACGTCCACCGAATCGATGGAACGGGCCGTGTGGTCGCGCAGGTCGAGGCCGATCTCGTCCATGACGGCGACGGCGTGGGGGTCCGCCCCGGCGCCGACCAAGGCGCCAATGCCGGCGGACTCGACCCGGTCCGGCCCGTCCGGGCCGGATGCCGCTCGCAGCATGCGCTCGGCCATGGGGCTGCGGCAGATATTGCCCGTACAGACCACGAGAACGTTGCCCAATAGTGGATGCATAGGCCGGGAACCGAACGACTCCTGGGGGGAACGACACCGCGCGCTCCGTTCGCGGAAACCAGTACGTTACCAACGGGTTTGCTCCCGGGTGATTAATCAGGGTTTAACGCAGCGGAAAAGCGCAGTCGCCGAGTGGGGCAAGCAGTCGCACCCGGCGCGGCGGCGCTTTGGTGGGTGGTCGGTGGTGTGGGAGAGCTAGGAAGACGGTGGTGTCGGTGCGTTTTCCGGCGCGAACTGCATGCGGTAGAGACCTGCATAGCGGCCCCCGAGCGCAAGCAGCTCCTCGTGGCTGCCGCGCTCCACCACCTGGCCGTCCTCGAGGAAGAGGATTTGGTCGGCGTTCTCAACTGTGGAGAGCCGGTGGGCGATCACCAAGGCGGTGCGCCCCTGCATCAGGCGCTCGAAGGCGGCGTGGATGAAGCGCTCCGACTCGGTGTCCAGTGAGGCGGTGGCCTCATCGAGGATGAGGATCGGCGCGTCCTTGAGGACCGCCCGGGCGATGGCAATACGCTGGCGCTGACCGCCGGAGAGCAGGCTCCCGTCTTCGCCCACTTCGGTGTCGAAGCCTTGGGGTAGGGCCTCGATGAAGTCGCGGGCGTAGGCGACCTCGGCCGCCCGTACGATTTCCTCGCGGCTGACCTCGCGCTCGGCGCCGTAGGCAATGTTCTCGGCGATGGTGGTGTTGAACAGCACGATGTCCTGGTTCACCGGCGCGATCTGGCGGCGCAGATCGGCCAGACGGTACTCGTCAATGGGCACCCCATCCAGGCGGATCTCGCCGGCGGTGGCGTTGTAGAAGCGCGGCAGTAGACTGACCAGGGTGCTCTTGCCGCTGCCGGAGGGACCGGTGAGCGCGATCATCTCGCCGGGCTCGGCGGTGAGATCGATGCCCTTGAGCACCTCACGCTGGCCGTCGTAGGCGAAGCGCACCCCGCGGAACTCCACCCTTCCCTCGGCCCGCTCAAGGCTCTGCGTGCCGCTGTCCTGCTCGGACTCGGCATCAACCACCTCAAAGATGCTCGCGGCCGCCGTCAGCCCCTTCTGCAGCTCGGCGCTGAGCGAGACGATGTGCTTGAGCGGGCCGTGGAGCAGCGTCATGGCGGCGATGAAGGAGACCACCGTGCCCACGGTCAGTGTCTCGACCACCGCCTCCATGGTGGCCACGGAGATCACCACCGCCAGGGCGATGCCCACCAGAAGGCGGATCAGCGGGACGGTGGCGTATTTGAGGGCGGCCTTGCGCATAGAGGCCTTGCGGTTGCGCTCGTTGTTGTACTCAAAGCGCCGACGCTCGCGCTCGGCCTGGCCGAAGAGCTTGATCTCCTGGTGGGCGTGGACGCTCTCCTCGGCGACGGTGCCCACCCCGCCCACGGCGCCGTGGATCTTGCGGCTGATCTTGCGAAAGCGCTTGTTGACCAGGCCGATGATCCCGGCGATCAGCGGCAGCACCACGCTGACGAGTGCCACTAGCCAGACGGAGAGGTAGAGCAGGTAGCCGAAGATCAGCACCACCTTGACCACGTCCTTGAACAGCGTGAGCACTGCCTGGGTTGAGGCCTTGGCGGTCTGCTCCGCCTCGTAGGTCATCCGCGAGATCAGCCGCCCGGAGGAGAGCTGCTCGTAGGTGCTGAAGGGCATGCGCAGCAGGGCGTCGTGGACGTCCAGGCGCAGGCTCTTGATCAGTTGTCGGCCGATCCAGGTGATCAGGTAATGGGAGACGAAGTAGGAGATCCCCTGAAAGACCAGCAGCCCGAGGATGACCACGGCGAAAAGGCGGATCATCGCCGTGTCCTGCTCGACCAGGCCGTCGTCGAGCAGCGGCTGCAAGGTGGCGATCAGGGCCACCTCGCTGGCGGAGAAGAGCATCGTGACCACGACCGCGATCAGGCCGACCTTCCAGTGCGGCAGGACGTACTGCGTAAACAACCGCTTGAAGACCGGCCAAGAGGGCGTGTCGGGCCGCGGCCCGTCGGGCCCGCCGGCCTCGGTGCGCTTCTGCTGCTGCTTGCGGCGCTTCTTCTCCAGCTTCTCCGGATCGGCCACCGGGTCGAGGTCCAAGTCGGTCGCGGTGTCGCTCTTCGTGCTCAAGGCCACCTCGGCTGCAGGGCGCAGTCTCTCAATCCACAAAGCCCGCCATGATAAGGTATTGAGTCGTCCTACGGTGCGACTAGGTTCAACGCCTGTTAGCTGCAGCCTGGAAAAGGATCGCGCATGAATCGGATGGTGCCTTCGAGGGTGACGTTACACGTCGGCTTCAACAAGACGGCGAGCACTTGGCTGCAGAAGCAGGTCTTCCCGCAGCTGCAGTCGGTGCACTACGCCGGACATGGCAATCGCCCGGTGGCCGGGCTGCGGCGCGACGGGGTGCGGCCGTGTCCGGCCTACCAGACCTTCGCGATGCCCACGGAGCGCTGGGCGCACCGCGCCGGGGATGTGATCGATGCCCTGCTCGATGGCGCACCCGCGGATCGCCCGGCGGTGGTCTCCCACGAGCGGATGAGTTCGCCCTACGATTTCTTCGGCGAACTCGGCAAGCGCTACCGTCACCCGGGCGCCTTCCCCCGTAGCCTGGCAACGCTGCAGCAGGCCGCTGTCGAGCGCGGTATCGAAGAGCTGGGGATCCTCTTCGTCACCCGTCGGCAGGATACGTACCTGCCCTCATTCTACGCCGAGCGCAGCGATCGGATCCCGCAAGCCGGGCAGCGGGACTTCGAGCAGCGCATCGAGCAGCGGGTGCTGGGCCCCGAGTACGCGTCCTACGGCGCCTTCCTCGACTACGGTGGGACTCTCGCCGCCCTGCGTGAGGCGGCGCCAAAGGCGCGGATTACCGTGCTTCCTTTCGAGTGGCTGAAGGCCGACGCCGAGGGGTTTCTGAGCGCGGTGGCCGAGTGCGTGGGCGAGCCGGTGGACGCTCTGCGGCAGCGGGTGGATCTGGGTAAGCGCAACCGGCACCGGCAGGGGGAGCGGCCCAACAGTTGGCGCTTGCGCCCGCTGCGCGGGTTGCGTGGACGGCTCCAGTCGCTGCGGGCAACCATCGGCATCGGTGGCGGCCGGGAGGAAGAGATCACGCTCAACGACGAGTTGCGCGAGCGCATCCTTGCGTGCTTTCGCCCCGCGAACCGGACATTCATCGAGCAGCTGGATGGTCAGTCTGCGGGGCGGTTTCGTGAATGCGGTTACCTGTAGCAATTGCGTCAGCGGCCCAGCATGTGCAATATGCGTCGCCGCAGACGCCGGACGGGGAAATAAGCGCCCCAGAAGGCCAAGCTTTCAGCGGTCGTCAGCGCCTCGCCGCGTTCCTGCCAATAGGCGCTCCAGATGCGCTCGAAACCGACATCACGACCGTAGAGCTTGAGCAGCAGCCGGGCCGCGCGCCACCGGCTCGGGTGGCCTGGCAGCAGGGCTTCCAGGTCGGGCAGGGTTAGGCGCTGCTCCGCTGTCGCGGATGCGGCTGCGGATCGGGTGACCAAGAAGTTGTCCGGCCGGCAGTCCTGCAGGAAGACGCCGCTGCGGTGCAGGCGGGCCAGGAATCGCCCCACCGTCTCCTGAAGCTCAGCGGTGACCGCCCCCTGCTGGCGGAGATCGCGCACGGACACGCCCTTCACGTAGCGACTGACCAGACACGAACCCGTAATCCGGCTTGAGGCGTAATGATCCACGGCCATCAGTGGTTCGGGGATAGCCCCCGGCAGTGCGCGATGCAGCAGCCAGCCGGTCAGAAAGGCCTGGACGGCGGAGCGTCGCCGGGTTTTGCCGGGGTTCGTGTACTTGAGAACGATTGGGCCATGTGTCTGCGTGTCCAAACGGTAGACGTTGTGGCGGCGGCGCTCGGCGAGCACCCGAGCGCTGCCGAGATCGGCCTCCCAACCGGCCAGCTGCTTCGTGGCCGCTTCGGCGGGCACTTGCTCTGCGTGGCTGACAACCAGGCGGTCAGTCGGCGCGTCGGCGCGGAGGACCTCGAGCCCAGGAGCCTCCGTCGCCAGCTCACGCGCGCGTCGCTCAATCCGGTGGGGAGTCTCTCGGATGGACATGCCGGCCATTGTACAGAACAGCCCGGGCGACGTTGGCCCGGTTGGCCGCTCCGGGGGGCTGGTGTAGAGTCGCCGCGATGACGCAGAAAACCGACTATCGCTGGTCCGGCGCAGCGCGTGCGCGACGTCTGGGGCGCTCCGCCGCACGGCACACATTACGGCCGGTGATCAAACGCAGTACCCGGGAGTGGGCAGCCTGGATGGGGCCCGCGTGGAAAGGCGAGGGGCTCCTAGGCGACGAGGAGCGGGTGGT
Organism: Halorhodospira sp. 9628; assembly: GCF_022228075.1. NCBI lineage: Bacteria > Pseudomonadati > Pseudomonadota > Gammaproteobacteria > Chromatiales > Ectothiorhodospiraceae > Halorhodospira > Halorhodospira sp. 9628. Next base: position 44,905 of record NZ_JAJNRF010000012.1, on the reverse strand, counting down.
GCGGATGCCCATGCATCGCATCACCCACTACTACGCCGATGTCACCGGTGCCATCGTTCGAGGCTACCTGATCGTCGGTGGGCCCTGGGACTACCTGACGTACCCCATGGAGGATGCCACCTGGCTGTATGCATGCCGGCACACGCGCACGGTCTACCAGATCTTCGACGCCGGACTGAGGCCGGAGGAGACCAGTGAATACCGCAAGCAGGTCTGGAAGCTAAGGCTCGGGAAATCAGGGCGCAAAAAGCTCAAGACGCGGCGCGCGCTGGATGCCTACTTCGATGACATGCGCCGCACCTACCATCGGATGCGAGAGCAGGGGTACTTCGTCGGTTCTGAATAACCGGTTATACCGGAACGCCGGCGGGTTCCGGTGCACCCAGTGCTGCGCGGTGACCACCCAGACGCGAGAGCAGCCACCCCAGTAGAGCGCGCAAAAGAGCTGGCATGGCCCGCAGCAGGAGCCGGATGTTGTGCCCGGCGGCGGCCAGTACGGCATTCATCGCATCACCCAGGCGGCCTTTGAGGCGGCACCGGTCCATGCGCCCATCGGTCTTCATGTGGCCGATCACCGCCTCCACCGCCGAGCGTCGGCGCAACTCTCGACGCAGGCGCCGGGTGTCCACCCCGCGCCGCTGTCCAGAATGGAAGACCTTCATGCGCGGCAACCCCAAGGCGCCCTTGTAGCCGCGGTCCACGTAGCAGTGCGTCGGACGGACACCACCGCTGAGGATCTCCGCCTGCTCCAGGGCCTCGTTGAGGGTGTGGCCATCGTAGGGGCGATTCGGCATCGTCCGGCAGCCGACGACGAAACTCTCGCGGTTGGTCACCGCCACCGAGACCTTCACACCGAACTCCCAAGGCTTGGCCACTTTGCCTTTGCCGATGACCTCCACCTCCGGTGCATGCCAGGCGAGGAGCTTGTCCGGATCCTTGCGCGTTTGCTCAAGGAGCTGCCGGGCCTTGCGCAGCTGCGGCCGAAGGGCCGTGGCCGCGGATTCCGGGGCATCGACCAGTTTGCGCTCGATGTCCCGCGTCAGCCGCCCCAGGTACGTCTTCAGCTGCCGGGTCGCCCGGCGCTTGCGCTTCATCTGTTTGGCCTTGGCGTAGCGGTTGACCTGTAGCAGGGTCTCCGGCGCCTTGCGGGCAAAGCTCTGGCGCAGCGGGATCCCGTGCCGCCTGGCCTCCTTGCCGAGATTGCGGATGGCACGGGCGTAGAGCTTGGCGTCGGTGGGATAGGTGATCGCCTTCTCCTGGACGGTGGTGTCCACCGTGATCCGCTCCAGGCTCTGGCGCTTGACCAGGCCCTCGCGCCGGGCGGTCTCGATCGTCTGCGCGAGCAGCTCTTCGACGCCCTCCTCGCCGATGCGCTTGCGCCAGCGCGTCATCGATGAGGGGTCGATGGGCAGCTCGTGCTGGAAGTACTGCTCACCGCAGAAGTACTGGAAGTACGGCGACTCCAGCCAGCGCTCAAGGACGGCCTCATCGGAGAGGTTGTAGGCGTGCTGCAGGTAGAGCAGCCCGGCGATCAGCCGTGGTGGTGCAGCCGGACGGCCGGTGGTGGAGGTGAAGAACCCTGCCCACTTTTGCTCGAACACGCTCCAGTCGATCCGCTCGGCGAGCTGGACCAGCGGATGCCGCGGGTTGATCAGGTTGGCCAGCTCCATGCGGAAGAGATCGTGCTGCGGCGTCTGTCGATCGTCTTTGGGCCCCATCACAGCCGTCCAAGTTTGCAAGGTTTCGAATCGCAGGATACCAAAACCCGGTGATTCCAGCCGCCCTCAAGGGCCCATAACCCGCGACAGATCAGCGCCTTGCGAGTTTTTCAGGACCGACTACTTCAGCCAGGCCGAGTTGGGTGGTTCGCCGAAGAAGGATGTCCGCGTCGCCATCAGTCGTGATGGCACCGTGGTGCGACTGGGCAATGGGCGGCACCGGTACGCGATGGCCCGGCTGTTGGAGCTACCTGAGATTGCAGTGTACGTCCGGCACGTCCACCCGCTTTGGGTGCGGGACTGCATGCGCCATTTCGATACGGACGCGGCGTCGGCCATCCGGCAGGGGCTGGCCGAGCTTCAGAAGTAGGTTTTTGTGGGGGATGGGAGAAGCGTGACCGAAAAGCAGCGAACCAGGATCGGTTCCAGGCAGTGGCGGATCTGGATCGACCCACAGAGTGTGGTTTGGTATCGCCAACACCCGTTTCGCAATCCGACCAAGAAGAACGCGGACTACTCCGGGTTGTCGGGGTGGGTGACCAAGAAGTACTACCATGTCCAGCGCAGACGGCGTTTCATCGGCGGCACATGGGACGAGGCCGTCGAGCGGTTTGAGGAGCACGGCTCGTATCAACGGCTGCAAAGCCTCTGGGCGTCGTTACCGAATTATCGGGAGAGTGCCTGGTACCAGGAAGTGCTTGAGGACATCGCGTCACGCGGGAGGCACACCCACAAAGGACATCGAGTGACCTCGGAGTCGGAGGCACAGGAACTGTTCGAGGGTTCTCTGATCCCGATGCTGTACAGCTTTCGTGACGAAGGGTACCGGGAGCAGGAAGGGGAGGAGGTGCCTCGCGCGATGATTGGGCGAGGCGGAAGGCTGGTCAAGATCTCAATCGGCCGACATCGTCTGGCCGCGGCGCAGATTACCGGATCGCCCGGAGCCTTTCCATTGAGGATCGTGGCGATCCACCGGGACGTGTTGAAGGAGCAGCGACGTGGCGGGGCCCGCTCGCGTCGCCAGGCGATTGAGCGGTGCCTGGAGCAGGTCCAGGAGGCCTGCGCCCCGGGCGGGGAATCGCGGTAGGGGCGCGTGGCTCTTCGCATCGGCGTAGAGATCGATTACAGGCGAGGGCAGCCCGCCGCAAACCATTGCCCGAGGGCCGCTATCAGGGGCAAGTCGTAACCCTCGATGACCCGCTTCGCCCACGCGGCGTGGATCAGTTCGACCTGGACGGGAACCTCGGCAATGCCCACGGCTCTGGCGATGGCAAGCCGATGGGTGCCTTCTCCGCACTTGAGCAGCGTACCGTCCCGCCCGATCCGGACTTGGATCTCCTTGGCGCCGTGGGTCCGCCCGGGCGAGATCCCATGCTGGCGGATGCTGTCGGCCAGTACGGGGATATTGCTGAAGTACGCGTCGATGTCAGTGGCGCTCTCCAGCCCTTTCAAGTGGGTTCGCCCCTTCTGCCGGATCTCCTGACACAACTCGTCGTAGATGGGGAGTTGCCGATAATCGGCACCCTCGAGCACTGCAACGATGTGGTCATGCTCCCAGCTTGCCGGCATGGTCTCGATGCGGTCCCAGTCGCCCCAGGCGATGATCCAGGGCCACATCTTGATCGTCTCCGGCCACCGGGCGCGCCGCGTCTTATGGTGAATCAGTTCGGTTCGGACCGGGAAGAGCCCCGGGGGGCGCCGGCGGGGGATGGCCAGGGCTGACAACCACCAGGGCCGACGAATGCGATCCGCCCAAGGGTACAGTGCGTAGCACGGTAGTCCCCCGATGTAGAGCACCGGGTAGCGCAGTGTGCGGGGATAACGGCTGTCGGACATAGCTATGAGAGGTTACCTCTTCGCTTGCAAGAGTGACCGGGCCCGCTCCACCTCAAAGCGCTGCTGGTTTCTGGCGATTCGAGAAAATACGCTACGCGCAACACGCTCTCGCAAATCGTAAGGGTCCGTTTTGCCGAGTCCCTCGGCGCAGCCACAAAAAAAATGTTCTACTGCTGAATGCGTCAGTACATCTGGCTCAAAGCGTGAGCTACGGAGCGTATAAAGAAAGGCCTTTCCGAGAAAGTATACGGTCACTGCGGTTGGCACAAAACGGAATCGGCGTAAGCCGTCCACATCAACCAAAGTTATTACTGCGTTTGCGCCGGAATCATGAACGAGGATGTTTTTCGTGCTCGGGTCGATGTGCAGTGTTCCAGCCCGGTTAATTTGCCCAAGAGATAGCCCCCAGAGATAGAATGCCTCTTCTAGAATGTTCGGCGCAAGGTCGTCCGCTCGAAGTGTTTTGTGCAGTGTAGTGCCAGGGCTTTCTAGAGTAATCAATAGGCTCAGGTCGCTTCCCCGAGCTGTTGCAACGGGTTTAGCGAAAGGGATTCCGATTTCTTTTAGTCGAGTCACCTCATCGTAAAGGCGTTCCGGTGGCCTTCCAAGGTCCTGAAGCCGCTCGTAAAAGCTTTTTTTTCTATACGTCTTCAGGATATACGTGAAGTCTTGGGACGGGATAGACCATACTCGAGTCCTGCCATCCTTAAGAAGAACAGCCCGGCCGGTTTTTAGCTCATCCCCCATCGCCGGAGCAATGATAGCTCGTAGTTGTTCAGGAGAGATCGCCCCCCTGGTTAAAGCAATCGGGTTTATCATTTGGCAGCTCGAGGATCGGGCGCCTGTTCGTTCAGAGACGAACGGGCTCGGTTGATCCGGTCGAGAACAGCGCTCCAATCCGGGCCGAGCTCTTCTTCGACCATAACCAGCTGAGTGTCGGATAGCCGAAGCGGGGGCGCGTTTTTGAAGAACGATTTCGCAGCAAGCAGACGTGCCTTGCTGACAGCACCGCGCGACCGCAGTGCCCCGGTCGCGGCGTTAAGTCTGCGTAGAACCGCAGCCTGGCGGGAGTTTACGCCTTCATTTACCCTCTGCCTGTTACTCTTGACAGGTTGTGGCACGGGGGTTCCGAGGAACCTTGCGACCGCACCGTAAAGCGCCTGAGGGCTATCCCGGAGCTCCTCGTAGCAAAAAGGAAAAAGTCGTCCCGGGAACGCTGCTTCCAGGGCGTCTAGGCGTGGCCCGAGTAAAAGCTCGTCGGTTGTCAGGATCGGGTTGTCGTCCCTTGCTCTGCCCACGAACTGATCCAGCGCGGCGGTGCCGCCAAAGCGCAGGTAGTGCTTATAGATGGATAGCAGCCAGCCAACCGGCTCGCGGAAGCCGACTAAGGCATAAGCATTTGGGAACAGTTGGCCTATGCGGATAATCTGCGCGCACTGGCGGTCTCGCCATGAGTGGCCCGATTTGTCATAGGCATCAATAAGGCTGCCGGACAGGCTTTCACTTGAGAAAAGGACTATCCCTTCCTGGCTTTCTGCCATAGTTCTCAGGGAGTCTTTGGGGAGGGGGCGCCCGATATAATCGACCCCCGGCCAGTTGGGGAAGATGCAGCGCTGTAGGAAGCTGCTGCCAGTCTTGTGTAGCCCCAGGTGGAAAACGAGTCGGGGGTGTCCGCGTTGTAGAGACATTAGGACTCTTTGCTCCCCCCAGTATGTAGAGAATATGACTGCATAGTTTCTTCAATTACGTCTGTGGTACGTTGCAAGATGCTGCCCGGGGTTGATCCGAGAAGCGCAGCAACCGCCCTTCGCTTCGGGGACCAAGTCGGGTGGTGCCAGCCTCGATCTTCCCATGCTTTGATCGCGTTTTCGAGCTCCTCATGGGTCGAAGCAGGTTCGCATATGCCTAGGGCCGCATGCGTGGACCCCAAGCGGCCACCCGGGAGGTATGCAAGGTAGTGGTTGGGGTAGCGAAACCGATAGAGCTCAATAACCGGCTTATCGGCCGCCGCAGCGTCAAGGATAACGCTTGACCACATGGCTATGGCGAGTTCCGTCTGTCGAGCGGCCACGTATGGATGCTGATGAGTGATACACCATCTCTCACCTTCACGTCCCGGGAGGCTGGCCCGCAAAAGCTCAAGGTCTTCTCTAGGGTGGGGCTTGACCAGCAACCTTACATCCGGCCGATCGATTAGTGATTTCGCCAGGGCCTCGATGAGCCTGCCATAGTCGGCTGTGTCCATGGCCTCGTTCACAGGTCCCCGGGTCAGGAAAAGCCATGTGCGCCTGTTGTGGGCGGAGCGTGGTTCGTCCTGATCGCCGGCCGTGCTTGAGTCGGTGATGCGCTCGAGCCACTGCGCATCATACTTTAGGAGGCCTACAGCTTGGACAGAGGGCTGCCGTCCAGGAAAACGGACGAGATCAGCCTCCTCCGGGGTTTTGGCCAGGAACAGGTCGGTCGGCGCACCGCGGCCCGGTCGCGGTTGGCTCGCGCGCTCCTCTTTGGCCACCGTAGGGTGCGCACCGTGGTGGAAGCTGACCTTGAGGGCGTCAGGGTTGCGTTTGCGCAAGCAGCGCTCCAAGGGAGTTTCCGCTTTGTGGTTGCGGATAAGTGCACACACTCCCGCTTCTAGGAGTCCTCCGTGCTGTAACAAGCGCAACTCTCGCATCGCCAGGAGTGGCGCACGAACCCTCCAAAATGCGCCGAGCGAAGCATGCCGAATGCCGGATTGCCGCTCCCCGGAAGGTAGGTTCCGTTTGAGCTTGAACGAGCTGCTGGGATCGTGATGAGCCCAGACGCAAACGTCTGTTAAACGCTTTAGCTGAGCGACCAACGCCGGGAACTGTTCCCGCTGCTGGTGCATTCGTGCATCTTGAAATAACGCGACCCGCGGTATGTCCTGGCGCGCCCTAGAGAAGGCGTGCAAAACCGGTAGTCCGGCATCAAGTTCGGCCCAGTTCCGTTTAACTAGGAGGACTATAACCGGCCTGCTGGCTGCCTTTTGGAGGGGGCCTTCAATCGTGAATTCAGCGTGCATGGTGGCCAGCAGGTTCATCAAAGTTTTTTTCGATCATGTGATTGTCCCGGCTTTCGCTTGCCCCTGATCTCCCTAAGCGAAGCGCCTTGAGCCAAAAGGGCAATTGTCGCAGCGAGCTTGCCAATCCCCAGCTTCCCAATTATTCCTGATCTAGTTTTTCGGATCGTTTTCAGTTTGCGCCGGTATGAGGAAACCTCTGTATCTCTTTCTGCATCGCGACCCTTCAGGCTCGCACTAAGCAGCTCAAGCTCTTGTTCAAGTCCTTTTGCGACCTGCGGATATTCGGTAGGAGACCGATAATGGGTGATGGCTGGCGTCTTGTTCTTGTGGGGGATGCGAAGTTCTTCCTTGAACATATGATTCCAAAAGGGATGAAGCGGTAATACACGGACGTCTGTAGATTGTGTGATAGCTGCGTGGAGCGTGGGTTGATCCTTTTGTTTCCCGTCCCGTACGTACCATTGATGCCAGCGCTCAAAAAGCTGCGTCACTGCGCGTTTGTTTCGAGCGAAGAACACACCCCCATTCCATGCTGGGAGTCCCTCGTATGCGGCCAGCTGCGGCGCGATCTCGTAATCTTTATTGGTAAGAGTGCCCTCTGGCTTGGCAGCCAAGTCGAACCAGTCAAGCGCCCGGAAAATTGGGGAAAGGTCGCGGTTGATGGTGGTATCGGCATCAACGTAGCAGAAGAGGGTGCTTTCTACGAAATTACATATTCTGGTTTTATAGTGCCGGTTGTCCAGGTCGTGTGATTCGACTTCAATGGTTTTTTCAAAAGGGCTTGCGCTGCAATCAGCATCAAAGCGAAGGTTTGTAACTAGAGTTTTTTTTAGATTAGGGTTCGAGCGTTGCGCAGTGCGGGCTGAATGCCACGCCATGGTTGCGTACTCAACTCCGAATGCAAGGTAGATTAGCTCCGCATCAATGGCCTGTTCGCGCTGTTGGGGATCGCGGTCTTTTGCATCTTGGTCGGCGGAATGGGGTACGGCTGTCAATAGATCAACTCCTGCTCGATGATCCGGATCTCCTCTTTTTTTAGCAACCGCTTATACTTTTCGATGTTCCGTGCAGAGGCTTCCGGCTCGTATCGCGAGGGTGTGTCCGGATTCAGTTGTAGGTGCTCACAAATCGAATTTGAGGACTGATCGTGATTCTTTATAAAATCCTCGAAGGTGATTTTTTTCAAAAGCGGGCTTTCGATGGCATCGAGGCGTTCTTTTAGAGCCCTGTACCAGCGTACGAATTCGTTTACGTCTTTTGCTTTCTTGTATTGCTTAAGCTCGGAGAACTGATCGCGTGGGTCCCGTGTGACAAGAATAACCTTGCGATTGTGGAAATATTTGGTTGAATGGACAGGGTTCCATCCAGACCCGGCTTGATTTAAAATAACCGGCCTGTTTTCGGTGGGGCGGAAGATGCGGTCATGCATTCTCTGGGCCGCGTCCACAACTGCATCAGGTTGGGCGATAATATGCGTTGGCTGTACTGGGCGTTTTCGTCCTAGGCGCTTCTTCCATTGGTTCATTGCGCGTTGGCTGGTAGATTCAAACATGCGCTGCCAGGCGAGCTTCATCGGCATTCGGGCGATAGTTATATCTTCGATGAAGTCTTCAGCCGCGTTTAAAAAATCGGGTAAGTGGTCGCCATATCCTTTTCCGTATCGGTAACGGCTACGAGGTCTATGTAGTTTTTTGGCGAGATCCAAAAAAGAGTAAACGGCATGGTCTGAGAGCGTGTGGTGGAAAGAAGTGCCTGCAGCAGACTCCAGTGCCATGAGGCCATGAGGTAGTTGCGGGAGCAAATACTCCGATGTGCCAAGGGGGGGCGAGAGGTCGCCTCGTCCAATGAGGTAATCCAAGACTGCGCCCGATCCGGAGTAAGTGGTCCCTAGTATGACGACATAATTGGGTTGTGGGCTTTTATGACTCATAATGATGTAAAAGGCTGGTGGGCGTCTCTCGGTTTTGGGGTAAGTGTCAATGGTGGGGTGACAGGCGAGAGTGATTGGTTGGTGTCGCAGTAGGAATTAATCACCTGTTCTAGCGCGAAGGATTTTCGTTAGTATCCTATCTAAGCGGTCTTTTTTGCGGGCGTTCTTGTTCATATAGATGTCGTTCTGGCGACTCCGTATGGGGGTCCGCCACTCTCCATAGAAGTGCTCTAAATATCGCTCGATGTCGGCGTAAGTTGTCACAGTTACTCCGCGGATGGATACTTCGGTGGAAGGTTCCCATATCATCCGCGGTAGGACCATGTTCGGTCTGCGGCGTCTACCGAGTGAATCTTTTCGCCAACCGAGTAGCTCAAAGTACCCCCCTGGGTGGGAAAAGTCGACCTTGAGGTTGAGTGCTGTCCTTTTTAGTAGGTTCGGAGCGAATCCGGCGGAGGCGGCGTTATCTCGGATTTGGTTGATCCGAGTACGTAGTTGTATGGCACATATATCAAAACCAACATCCCAGTCCCAAGGGATGAAGTCGCCATCACGATATAAACCCAATAAAGCCCCTGTACCGAGGCGATACTCCGTGACGCCGCTCTCTAACAAGACATCCCTCATCGCAGCGACTCCCGCTGCACGAAGCCGTAGGGTCTGTTCGGAGACAGGGGTCAGGTCGCCGGATGGGTGCGAGGTTGGCGAAGTCCTGTTGTTGGCTTTCACGGCGTGCTCGCTGCGGTTGGTGTTCGGGTGGCATAGAGAGGCGGTATGCGATCACTGCGCTGGGAGGGCAGAGCGTCGGAGATGGCTAGCGCCCATTTGTATACCGGCCCTGTCATGAGGGCGTCCAGAAGTGTGTCGCTACTCGCAAATCTAATGGAGAGTCTATCTCTGCCCACCCATTCTCAACAAACGCGGCGCGCGCCTCCCAGCCGCTATCGATGAGATGCTGCAGGAAGCTGGTCATGTACATGTTGTCGTAGTCCTTGCCGTCGTAAGTGGCATCGCGGTCCATGGCGCGCCAGACGGCGGGGATTTGGGAGACGTAGTCGGCCCTTATCTTGACCAGGCCCATGTACTGGCCCTGGATGTCTTCGTAGCCGGTGGGCTTTTTGCCCAATTCCGTGACCCGGTTGCTGTCGGTGAGCTTGAGCGTCTCGGCGTCAGCTAGCGGGTCATCCATGCGAGCCTCCCAGTAACGGCGCCAGGCGCGATCAACGGTCAGGCAAACCGGGGCGTCGCACTCGAGCAGGGCCTGGAGCGCCCGCGGCTCGTAGACGATATCCCCGTAGGCGATGATCAGATCCTCACTGCCGTCCATGATCGACTCGGCGGCGAAGAGGGTGGCGACCATGTTGGTTTGATCGAAGCGCTTGTTGATGTGCAGGGTGATATCCGGGCGCTGCAGCCACTCGGCCCGGTAGCCGCCGACGACGTGGATATCGTCGACACCAGCGCTGCGCAGGACTTCGAGCTGATGCTCAAGTAAAGGCTTGCCCTCGAGCTCGACCATGCACTTCGGCCGATCGTCGGTGAGCGGGCGCAGGCGTGTGCCCTGCCCGGCGGCGAGGATGATCGCTCTCATGGGTTTGCTCCCAGGTGATTCGTGATGAGTTTTTGGTCGGCCTCGGCAGTGGGTGTGTCGCGCTCCGGGTGCCACATGATCCCTAGCCAGGGCAGATCACAGTGGCGCAGAGCCTCGACGCTGCCATCTTCGGCCCAGGCCAACGGCTCGAGCTCCGCGCCCAGCGCGTCACCCGGCACGCCGTGGTTGTGGTAGCTGTTGACGGTGCGTCGGCCGTCGGGGAGCCAATTTCCGGTAATGGTGTGAGCTACGGCTACGTGGCCGGTTTGTGGCACCAGCTCCCCACCCTGATGGACGTGGATCATCTGCATGCCGCGGCAGATGCCGAAGACGGGTACGCGGTGTAGCCGCGCGTAAGCCAAGGCGGCATGCTCCAGATTGTCCCGTTCGGGCGCCTGGCCGATGTCATTGCCGCCGCTGAGCAAGACGCCTTCGGGGGCCAGGGCATCGAGGTACCCCGCGGCGGCGCGGGCGTCCTCCATGGCATCTCCGCAAGCTGAGGCGATGGCGCTGCACAGGGGGATGGGCAGAAAGCCCAGGTTCCAGAGCAGCCCGCCAAGGCGCACGTCCAGGGCATCACGGGTTTCATCGCGCCCGGCGATGGCATCGCGGCGCTGGCTCACGGCGATACGTCTCACCGGATCACCCGCAGGATCTGTCGTGGGGGGTCGAGCTCCAGTACCCGGGCCTGAGCAATCTCGCGGTAGCGCTGTTCGCCCACGCCGATCGCTGCCGGCAGACCAAACTCCGCAGCCCGGATGGCCATGTGCGAATTCGCGCCGCCGAAGAGCGTGATCAGGCCGGCAATCCCCTGGCCGAAGAGCCAATCGTAGCCCGGGTCAGCTTGGGGGATCAGGGCGATGCGCCCGGCAATCGGTGGCGGTTCATCGGCGCTGTGGCGGGCCAGGTCGATGGCCTCGGCGGTTACGGCGCTGGATCCGACGAAGTTGGGGCGGTCGGCCCCGAGCAGGAAGGCGTCGAGCTGCTTGGCATCACCCATCAAAGGCGGCAGCTCGCACGCCTCGGCGATCTTGCGGGCCTCACGGTTGGTCGCCGCCTGGGTACGCAGCGCCTGGGCGGTATCGGCGCCGGGGCACCGGGCATCGCGAGTAGCCAGCAGACCGGGTAGTGGCAGATCGGCCAGCTCACTGCGGCTCAACCCATGCTGGTCGCCGAAGGCTGCCAGCGCCTCAAGGGCGGCGGAAAGATTGCGCGAGAAGACGAACTTGGCGTACTCCCGTCCCTCGATGGCCTGACGGAGGAATGTCTCTACGACTTCGGCCTCGGCGGGCAGCTCCAGCTCCGCAAGCGCGGCCAGGAAGGCGGCACGCTCCCGCTCCCATGCCGTAGCGTCCGCCTCCTCGAGCTCGGCCTCCTTCGCGTGCTCGACCAGCGGGCGGAGAAAGCGCTCCGGGTCGGCGTCGTAGCGCGGCGAGTGGATGTCGTAGGTGCCGGGGCGCAGATGCCCGTAGCGCTCGACAAAGGCCTCCCACGCCAGGGTGCCGTCGGCCGTGGCCCGAGCGTCGGCGGTCAGTTGGTGGCTGACCGTGCGCAGGGTGGAGAGGAAGCTCTCGCGGGCAGCAGGGCTGATCGCACCGGTCGCCTCGGCGCCGCGCAGCAGGGTCACGGCGACAAAGCCGCTGCGCGCCAGGTGGGCGAAGGGCAGCGTGCCCAGGCGCCGACAGTCGTCGAGCAAAAGGCGGGCCCGCTCCAGCGGATCGAGCTCGGCGTGCTGGATGCGCTCAAACCGCTCGGCCAGTCGCTCAATGCCGGCGAGATCCTGCTCGCTGCGGGTAAAGGCTTGGGCGGTGATGCCGTGCAGACCGGCACGCAGCTCGGCGATCTCTTCCTTCTGTAGCCCGGCCTCCCGGCGAAGGCGTTCCTTCCAGCCTTTGAAGCCCGGGGCGAGGCAGGTGGGCACCACCTCAAACTCGACCTTATCGTGGAGCTGCGGCCGCGCGCGCAGCCAGTCCACGTAGAAGCGCAGCAGCTTGCCGGCCACTGGCTCGCTGACACTAGCCGGGATGAACGAGGCAAAGCTGGCGCGGACATCGACAAAGGGGCGCCCTGCGAAGCTCACCAGCAGCGGGGCGGGACGCACGTCGCGGTAGCCGTACTCGGCGCGCTGCTGCGCCCAGACCTCGTCCATGACCAGCTCGCGGTAGAGGCTCTCGGCCAGCTGCCCGGGGGCGGTGCCTATGATCTCGGCTGGGTTCCAGTCGGGCATGACGCCGTAGAGTGGGGGCGCCTCGCCCGGCAACTGCGGTGGGGTGGGGGCCAAGCGCCGCCAGGCGTGATGGGCCTCGGCCAGCGCTTGATTGCAGGCCTCATCTCCGACCCCGGCCTCGGTGCGGTCCACGGCGATGGGCCGGACCTGGAGGATGTGCACCCGATCGCTGCAATCAATGGCGAACTCCACATCCAGGGTATCAAAGCCGAGCAGTCCCTCGATCTCCTGCAGGGCGGTCAGTACCCCCTGCAATCGAGGGTCAGGCAGTTCGGAGACCTCGGCGCCGCGGCGGTGGAGCAGTGTGGCGTGGTTCGTGCTGCTGCCGCTGGTAATCCCTTCGGTGTTGCCGTCGCGCTCGTAGTTGATGACGTACCAGGGGGCGCCACGCTCCAGTGTCCGGGTAAAAGCCACGCCGCTGATTGCGACATCATCGAGCATGGGCTGGACGAGGACCTGATCATCGTCCTGGATGCCAGCGTAAGAGCCGAGCACCTGCTCGATAGACGCCTGTAGGTCGGCGTCGGGATCGACGCCGAGCACGCTGTGATAGGCGCCGGCATTGGAGGCAGTGAAAGCGTCCTCGCTGCGTGCCGAGGAGCGCACCACCAAGCTCTGTCCGCCGAGTTGATGGCGGACGCGCTGCAGGCACTCTGCTGGATTCTGCTGCCAGTCGGCGACGGTGAAGGCGACCTGATCAAGGATCGTGGCGCTGCGGACCATCCCGCGCAGCCGGCTGAGGGTCTCGGCCTTGGTGCCGAGCACAAAATGGGCGATGTCCCGTGGCTCATTGACCTCGGCCCAGTCGCCGCGGGCGTCCACAGCTTCGACGGTGAGCCCCTCAGCTCGCAGGTATTCGATCAGGCCGGAGAGATGCACCGTGCGTAGGCTCTCGGGCATGTGCTCCTGCAACCGGCGCAGGCGATCCACGGCCTCGGGCGCGAAGTAAACCAGGCCGATAAACTCGCCATCGGCCCAGTCGACGGGGATGTCGGATCCCAGCCGCACGGCATGGCCGTTGGCTACAGCAACTTTTTCGCAGCGAACTAGATCCTCTTCACTGCGCCCGGAATAGCGCGTGCGCCAGGCGCTGTCCCAGGCGATTGCTATAGGGGCATGCGTTGCCCGTAATTGCTCCACAAGCCAGGCGCGGAAAAGGATGTCGCCGTAGCTGACCAGGGTCGGCTGGCTAGCGTGTAGTGGTGCTACCAGCAACGAGGCACCGCTACCTGTCTCGGCCCAGTCCGGGTTTTCAACTACCGACAAGGCAGCGTTTTGTGCGCGGATGGTACTCGCTGAGTAACCAGCCACGAAGGTAAGCTGATCAAGGCCAGTATTAATAGAATTTAAGGTCCATTCTAAAACAGTTGTGCCGAATTGTGTCCGCGTAAGTGGTGACGGGGTCTTCCCTTTGTGCGGCTCCCCGGCGCCCAGTATTACGGTGCTTGTTTTTAAAGCGTCCTGCGCAAGGCCTTTCATTTTATATACGCTCGAAGTCCAGCTCTACAAAGTCTCTTTTGTAGAGCTCTGTGACTGCTCGGTATGTTTTTGATGTGTAATAATTTTTTATTTGTGAGCTTGCACCAGTTTGATGGGGTATGTGTAGAGTAAGATCCTGTGTGGAATTGGGGGTGACTCGACTTAACAGGCTTGGGAGGTGTGTCGCTAAATCATCCATCTTTATGATCGAATCAAATTCTATCGGTTTTAGCAAAAGGAGCTCGGTTTGCGGAGTCCAGTGCGGGTCAGCGAAAAGTCCTCCATGCTCCAAGTATGTGCAGAACTCCCCGAAGCTCGGAGGGCTGCCATTTTTCTTAATGAGTTCCTTAGGGCATCTCCCTCCCCGTGCCACCTTGTCCAGGTAGGCAGATAAGGCTCGGGAATACGGGTCGCGGACAACAGTAAATTTTAGCAGATTTGCAAAAGCGTCTACCTGCTCTTGTGTGAGTTCGGAGGGGGATAGGAAGTCCCTTTTTATGTCTCTAATTTCGCGTTCTTGGTTTTCTTTTATCCGTGCAATGGTTGTTACAACTGTCGAGTTGGCGGCTTTAGGTATTCGGTTGTAAAAAATTCCGATATCAAAATCGACAAGTCCCCTTTGATCTGCGCTCCTGATAGAGTGTGCCCCTTCGAAAGGGTGTCTCACGTAAAAAGGGGTTTTTCTTGTTCTCCTTCTGCGCGTTTTTAGCTGGTTTTCTATTTTTTCCCGCTGCTTCGCCGCGCGTAGAAGGAGGGCTTTTCCTGCTTTAGAGCTGTTTATGCGGATCATTGTGGTCTCCCCTGGGGGGGTTCGCAGTTTTTTTTGTTACGACCTGGTGTGCCACGGCCATTCCCAGTGGAACCCAGAACATAAGCCACACTGCGGACGGTGATGCGAGAGGCCAACGCGTATAAGCTAGACTGGTTATGGCATACAGGACTAGTAATCCGAAAATGCAACTCAGCGCGTCCGCGTTCTCAGACTGGAGATCCCTCCTTTTCCAAGCATACCAAGACGCGTACCCAAGAATTGCAATCAAGAGAAGCAGTCCTGGGGCGCCTCCTTGCCGCCAAAAAGAAAGATAGGTGTTGTGCGCGTGGGAGGAGTCGCGATCTCTTAACGTTCTCTCGATATCCTGTGGGGCGAGCATCCCGTAGCCCAAGAGCGGTGCCTGGGTTATGTCGTCCCAAGTCGATTTATAAATATCAGCCCGTGCTTCAATGTTCCTGCTTTCGGTCAGGTCTCGCCCCCCTGTGTCAATATTAAATATTGCGCCGAGTGCGACGATTATAAAAAGTGCGAGAGCTATTAACGCCTTTTTCTTTTGGTGCCAAAAAAGAATAGCTGCGAGAGCAAAAAAGATGGCGATCCAGATGGTTCTCGCCTGAGAGAAAACCACCGGTCCCAGTGCAGCAAGGAAACAAGAAAAGAAAATGACGCGCGATTTCCACTGGCTGCTGGATAAAGCGAGTGCGAAGGCAATGATGCTCGGAGGGGCGAACAGGGTTGCGACCCGGTTTGGGTTGCCGGCAAAAGCGATGTCAAGGCTCAACCGCGAACCAAGTTGAAAGCCGTCAGTAGATTGGATATGGGAAAGGCTAAAGTACAGTCCTGCGATGCCTCCAGAAATGGATATTAAAGAAAAAAACCAGTACGGAAAGCGGGGGAGACGGGTCGAAGCGTGGGTGACGATCGCAAAAAAAGTAAGAATTATGAGAGAATATCGTATAGCGTCCCATATCGCTTCTGTGCCACCATTGTGTAAGGTTAATAAGGTCGATAGCGCGGTCCAGGCGATTAAGGCGCAAACCAGCAAAAAAATCGGGGAGCTCGCAAGGGGGGTCCAAGTGCTCGGGCGCCACGCTAAAAGGAAGATAAAAGGTGCGACCGCCAAGGCATAATATACGTTCCTGACGCCAGGCGAGGAGCCGGTAGCAAAATACATCGAGGCATAAAAAAGGGTGACGATTCCGGCCAAGTAAACCGAGAGTATATGGTTACTGGGAGGTAACCAGGCACGGAGGCGAGTCGTTGTAGGCATGAGCAACCTATGTATGTCGGAGGCGTTCGGTGATGGCTGGCGTGCAGCTGGAATCCATAGGCAGACACGCTACCGCCGAGACGGTCACGCCACGCAAGGTGGCCCGTCTGGCAGGACGGTCTGGCTTGTGAGCGGTATCCAAGCACGCAGACGCGGAAGGAGCAAGGGCTACGGACGCGCTTTAGTGGAGGGCTGCACCGCGCCGCTGTTGGTGCCGTGAGAGGGGTTGCGGGGCTAATAAAGTGGGGTCGCGCGTATATTGGGGAAAACTGGGGCTGTTCGCTCTCAGCCCGCCACGAACACTTCGCCCTATCCGCAGCACCCCCCGCTGCAGCGCAAAGCCCCGCATATCCTGCACCCGTGAAGGCCGGTGGCCTCGCTGGAGGCAACGCACCGCAACGCGAGACAAGGCGGCGCCGCCGCTGATCCGCGCCCGGGCGCTGAGTCGGGTCAGCACCGCTGACCCCGTCACCGTGACAGCGCAACCGTCCCGGGCGCCAGCGACCCGAGTGGGGCGGCTGCGTGGTGGCAGCGCCGCGTGCGCTCGGCCTGCTGAGGGCGGTCAGCGGTGGCCTCTGGGTGGGCTTGTTGCGGTTGGCCGCGCCATCGTAACGCCGGGCGCCCAGGTTGCGCGGGGGCCGGGTGCTGACTTCCTTGCGCGGGAGGTGTATACCTGTACACTAGTGATCAGCGTTCACGGACGATAGTGGAAAGGGTGCGCCATGGCGAGCTTCTGCATTCGGCCCAATGGCACGATTCAGTACGATCTGTGCATCTACGGCCGCCGGTTCCGGGAAAGCTCGGGGCTGCGGGATACCCCGGAGAATCGGCGGCGCGTGCGGCGGAATCTGCGCAAGATCAACGCCGAGTTGGAGATGGGCACCTTCGACTATGCGGCCTGGTTCCCGCAAAGCCGCAAGCTCGAGCGCGCGCAGCGCTGGATCCGGGAGCGGGGCTCGCGCGCCCCGGGGCGGCGCTTCGCGGACTATGCGCGGCAATGGCTGGCCCTGCACGAGGGCGAGTGGAAGGAGAGCTACCGGCGACGCGTCGAGGGCGTGATCCATCAGTACCTGATCCCGCACTTCGGCGACTGGCCGCTCGATCAGATCACCGAGCGCGCGGTGCGCGCCTTCCGACAGGGGCTCATCGATCAAACGGACGCCCGCGGTCAGCGGCGGCTGAGCAACGCACGGATCAATTTCATCCTCTCGCCGCTATCCGGCATCCTGCGCTTTGCCGAGCGGGAGCTGGGGATGCCCTCACCGATGGCCGGGCTCCCGCCCCTGCGCGATGACCGCAACGACCCGATGCCGCTGACCGCCGAGCAGGTCAACGCCTTTTTGGAGGTGGTCGACCCGCGCCTGCGGCTGTACTTCAAGCTGCGCTTCTACACGGGGCTGCGCTCCTGCGAGGTCAACGGCCTCAAGGTCAAGTACCTCGACCTGGAGCGTCGCCAGCTCCGGGTCCGCGAGGCACGCGTCGATGGTCGGCAGACGACGCTCAAGCACCCGAAGACCCGGCGCGAGATCCCGCTCTCGCCGAAGCTGGCCGCGGAACTGGGTCAGCATGTGGCCACCAAGGCGGCCGAGGACTACGTCTTCGTGCGCGAGGACGGACGGGCGATCGAGTCGAGCTGGGTGGCGGAGCATCACTGGAACCCGACGTTGCGCCGGCTCGGCCTCGCTGCTCGTCGCGTCTACCAGACCCGGCACACCGCCGCGGTCCTGCACCTGGCAGCGGGGGAGAACCCGCTGTTCGTCTCCCGACTGCTCGGCCACTCCTCGACCAAGATGCTCTTCGAGCGCTACGCGCCGTTCGTTGCCAATGCGCTCGCCGACGACGGTTCCGCTTTCGAGGCGATGATGGCGCGGTTGGGGACGACTGAAGCAGCTGGCCGAGTCGCATGACGGCCGGTTGGGGGATCTTCCGCCGGGGCATCCGCTGGAGAAGCCGCTTTTGGTGTACATTGCCAGGGTCTACGGCTCGGTCGAGGAGGCGGACGTACGGCAGGCGCTGGAGCAGACGCGGCCGGGACGAGCGGAGGAGTTGGTGATGACGCTAGCAGAACAGTGGCTCAAGCGTGGAGAAGAGCGGGGCATTCAGAGAGGGCGTGAGGAGGGCCGGCAAGAGGGCCGTCGGCAGGCTGCGGCGCAGACGCTGCTCCGTTTGATCGAGCGCAAGTTCGGCCCGGAGGCCAGGGAGGCATCGCGGGCCCGCATCGAGCGCGCCGCGGTCGGCGAACTGGAGATGTGGCTGGACCGGATTCTCGATGCCGAGTGCGTGGAGGATGTCTTCGGCACCGGGTAGGGGCGAACGGGCATTCTTGCTGGTCGGTGCGCGAATCGTGAGTCCGGGCGCCTAGAAACTCGGCCGCTGCCAGCAGTGGAGACTTGAGCCGGCACGAAGCGAGCGCCCAGCTGGTCTTTTTGCTGGAGGCGGTTTATCGGGAGGGCCGCCTCAGGAAGTCGCCGCGCCGCCCCAAGGGAGGCGGCGCGGGCATGCCACGACGGGGCAAGCTCGTAGCGCCGCCAGTTCGCTTTCCGCTTATGTTCCCGGTACGGGGGCGAATGTGGCTGCCCAGGTCACGAACAACGTCGCGCCCGCGAACGCCGCCGCATAGGACGCGCGAGCGAGGGTTTCGCTATTTTGGGCAAGCCGGGCGAGCTCATATAGAACTTCGCCGGTATCGGGTGTCTGGATGCGGCGCAGCACGCGCAGCTCAATCGAGCTGGTACGGGATGTCGCCGAAGCGCTGCATGATTAGGTTACTGTCTCTCAAGTGCTATCATGTGCTAGCACTTGAGGGGGTCGCGAAGAGACAGGCTATGAGCAGCATCAGCGTCCGCCGCTTGGATAAAGAGACGATCGAGCGCTTGCGCGCCCAAGCAGACCGGCATGGCATATCCATGGAGGAGGAGGTGCGGCGCATCCTGCGGTCGGCGGTCTCGGAGCCGGAGCGCCTGGGCGATCTCGCTCAGGCTACGTTCGGCCCGAAGCATGGCGTAGAACTTGAACTCCCAGGCCATGACCCGCACGAGCCATGTGCGCCGGAACGATGATCGTGCTCGGACCTGCGTGAGCGCTTCGACACCTTCATCCATACGGCGTTCGCACAGCGCATCCTGGGTTTCGATCAACGGGCCGCTCGCCACTACGGGCGCATCATGGCGACGTGGCGACGGGAGGGCCGGCCACTGTCGGCCCCGGATGGGCAGATCGCTGCCGTGGCCCGCAGCCGCGGTCTGGCGGTTGCCACCCGCAACGAGCCGGATTTCGCGGGAATCGGCGTAGAGATCCTCAATCCTTGGCGGCTGGATAGCTCTCCCTAAGAAAGACCTCACCCTTGACGGTGCGGCCTCGATCGGCCAAAGCGCGCAGCTGTACGTGGCCTCCAGTCGCGCAGCGCCTGGCCGAAGTGGGCGCGTGGAGGTCGCGCCCGCGGACCCAGCTGTCTCTGCGCAACAGTTTGTCGTGAGCCTCGAGGGCCTGCCGTGCAGGGTCGCTTCTCTTTCGCATGCTCGGTCGCACTATGGGTCGGTACGCAATTCGCAAGTCCTGACACCGAGGAACGAGGCTGACTGCTGGGGTAGCGAGCTCAGTTTATGACAGTGTGGCCTGGTTATCCCCCGGGATCCGCTCTTCCGCCCACCCCATACCGATGCGCTCTTGCTCCAGCCGCAGGGGGCCGGCCTCCGCGTCTCCGGCCTGCAACTCGGCGAGGGTGGCCGCCTCCTCGTGGGTGAGCCGCTCCGGGGGCGCGGCACTGGCGGCGCCGCGCGGGTCGGGGACGCACAGGTGCCGGTGGGCCGCCAGGGTCGCACGGTCCATAAGCAGCGAGCGAGTGTGCGGCCAGACGCCCCGAAGCCGGTCGAGGATGGCGAAGCCATCGCGGTCCAGGTCCCCCCAGTAGGCGATGGGTACGCGCTCCAGCCAGGGCACCGCGCCGAGGGCATCGACCGCGTAGCCGAGACCCAAGATCGCGGCCGTGCCCGACACCGGTGGTAGCGCCAGGCCGGTAGCCTGGTTCTCGGTGATCAGCAGTTGGCGCAGCGGCGGCGTATCGGCGGCCAGGTCCAGACGGGCGAGCTCCTCGACGGGTACGGCGAGATCGGTCAGACCGCGGATGGCCAGCTCCGGGTCGAGCAGCCGCAGCCTTATCCGCGTCGGCGCCTGCCGGAGGCCGTAGCGGGCCTCGAAGCCGCGGGCCCCGGTGTAGCGGGTATCCACCGCCTCGGCGGGCAGCACAAGGTCGAGCAGTTCACCGAGGAGCCGGCGCCGGGACTCGATGAACTTGGTATCAACGCCGGGGATGTCGAGCTGGCGCAGGTAGATCTCGGGGCGAGGGTGGTCGCGGAACCAGGCGCAGACGGCGAGCAGCTTTGGCCAGTCCTCCGCGTGCTCCAGAGCAGTCAGCGGCCGCCGGGCGAGCCACGGCAGCAGTTCCGCGGCCTGCTCTGCGGTGGCGCTCGCGACGGCATCGAAGGCGGCCGCCTCGCGGCGTCGCCCCAGAATTTTGAGGGCGTCCTCCGCGCAGGGCACCACCGCTGCGGTGGGCAGCTCCTGCCGGCCGTGTACGCGGTTGCGCTGCGCCTGCCAGCGCAGGTCGTAGCCAAAGCCCCGGCCCTCGCGGCTGCCGCGGCGCAGGCCGTCGGCCCAGTCGGCCACGGCGCCGAGGTCCTCGTTGATCTCATGGGTCCGCGGGCGCGTAAGGCTGACCTCCACCGGGAAGGGCTCTGGGGCCTCGGCCGTGGGCACGCGGGCGGCGAGCAGCGTGCCGCGGGACCAGAGCCGCTCCAGCCGCTCACGGACGGCCTCCGGCGTACTCCAGCGCCTCAAGCGGTGCCCTCATCCGCCGCCCGCGCCCGCGCTGCCGGGGTCTCGCTCCGGTCCCCGGCACCGTCCACCTCCCGGCCGGCCCCGGGGTCGGCCTGCTCCGCCCGGTACTCGTCGATGGGGATGTGGCGCAGCTTGGAGTGCGCCCCGTCCGGGGCGCTGACCAGGCCGACGCTGGCGACGTAGGGCTCGATGATGTGGATCTTCTGCAGCGGCGTGACCACCAGAAGCTGCAGCCCCAGGCGCTGGAACAGCTCCAGGCCGAAGCGGGCGGACTCGTCCGAGCCGCGGCCGAAGGCCTCGTCGATGAGCACGAACCGGAACGAGCGCGAGCGCTGCCGCTCCCAGTCGAGCCCGAACTGGTAGGCCAGGCTGGCGGCGAGCACGGTGTAGGCCAGCTTCTCCTTCTGCCCGCCGGACTTGCCCCCGGAGTCGGTGTAGTGCTCGTAGGGGGCGTCGTCCTCGCGCCAGCGCTCCTCCGCCGAGAAGGTGAACCAGTTGCGCACATCGGTGACCTTGCGCCGCCAGCGCCGGTCCGCCTCGGCGGTGCCCTCGCGGCCGCGCAGGCGCTCGATGATGGCACGGATGCGGGCGAAGCGCGCCTCCGACTCTGCCTCGGAGGCCTCGCCGTCGTCGTCCACCCAGCCCTCGACGCAGGAGCGCAGGTCGTTCTGGAAGTCGCGGATCTCGGCATCCTGAGTCGGGTCGGCAAGGAGCTCGATGTAGCGCCCCGGGTTGAAGTCGATGCCGTGCAGCGAGCGGTTGATGGTGCTGATGCGCTCGCGGATGGACTGGCGCTGCCGGTGCAGGTGCGCCTGGAAGTTGGCGATCTCGCGCAGGGTGTTCTCGTTGAGCAGTTCCCGGAAGCGGCGCTCGAAGCGGGGGAGGTCGTCGCTCTTGAGGCCGTCGAGCAGCGCCGCGTACTCGCCGTAGGCCTCGACCCGGGCGTCCATCTCCTGCGCTTCCAGCGGCCACTGGTGGCGGAAGTCGGCCATCGCGCTGACCACCTTGTCCGCCAGGCGCCGCAGGTTGCGCTCCACGTTGTCGATGTGCCGGCTCACCCAGCCGCGCACGGCGCTCTGGGCGTTGGCCAAGCTCTCCACGGTCAGCGACTGCTCCGCCAGCGCCTCCTCGCGGATGCCGTCGAGCAGCGGGAAGGCCTCGCTGCGCTGCGTCTCGGTGGCCGCCTGGTGGCGCTCGCGGGCGCTGGCCAGTGCCTCGGCGGTGCGCTCGCTGCGATCGGCCAGCCGGCTGCGCTCGTCGCGCTCCTTGAGCAGCAGCTGCTCGAGCTCTTGGATGCGGGCCTCGACGCCTTCGCGCTGCTCCTGGAGCGTGCGCAGCCGATCGGAGCTGGCCTGGATGCGCTCGCGCTCCGCCTCCAGGCGCTGGATCTCGGCCTCCACGCTGTGCCAGTCCAGCTCCTGGAAGTCGGCGTAGACCTCGATCTTGTCCAGCGCCCGGATCTGCTCCTGCCAGCTGCGCAGCTCCTGCTCCAGGCGGCTCATCCGGTCCGCCAGCTCTTGCATGCGCGTCTGGTAATCCGCCGCCTGCCGCTCCAGGGCCGCGATCTTGGCCTCGTTGGACCAGCCGAGGATGAAACGCGAGCGGTCGTTGATGCCGTGGCGGTCGTCCTTCTCGTGGCGGTAGCCGCCGCTCTTGATCTGACCGGCGCGCGTCACCGCCCGCTGCTCGCGGCGCAAGGTGTCCAGATCGTCGCAGCAGGCATAGTCGAAGCGCTCGGCGAGTTCGGCCTCCAGCCAGGTGTAGAAGCCCGAGTCCGGCCGGATGGCCAGGGCCCGCACCAGGGAGTGCGGGTGGAGCTCCGGCGACCGCTGCTGGCGCTCCCGCACCCGGTAGTAGACCAGCCGGCCGCGCAGGTGGGTGCGGTCCACCCACTCGGCAACGCGCGGGTAGTCCCGGTCCGGGACCAGCAGCGAAAGACCGAAGTTGTGCAGCAGCCGCTCGGCGGCCCCCTCCCAGTCGCGCGCCTCCTTGTGGACCTGGATGAGTTCGCCGGCGAAGGGCAGCTCGTCCGGGTCCAGGCCGGTCTCCTTGCACAGGTGCTGGCGCAGTTCCAGCATCCGGGCGGGGATGTTGGAGCGCCGGGCGCGCAGGGACTCCAGCTCCTGCTCGAGCTCCTGGTGGCGGCTGCGCAGCTCGCGGAAGCTGACCTCCAGCTCGGTGCGCTCGTTCTGGCGCTCGCTCAGCCGCGCCTCGGCGTCCTCGCGTAGCCCGGCAAGGCGCTGTTGGTTGGCAAGGAAGGTATCGGCCTCGTCGGCCCGGTAGAGGCCGAGGTGCTCGGCGAGGGCGTTGTAGGCGTCGGCATTGCGCCGGCGCCGCTCTGCCTCGCGCTGGTGCTCGCCGATCTGCTGCGCCAGGGCCTCCAGGCGGTCGCCGCCCTGCTCGGCGATGGCCCGCTGGAGCTCCTCGCGCTGGCTGCGCTGGCCGGTGAGGTCTTCGTCGAGGCGGCGGATGCGCTCGTCGTAGCGCCGGATGCGGTCATCCAGCCTCTGCCGGCGCTCCTCGAGCAGCCGCGCCTCGATGCCGGCGAACCAAGGCTCCAGGGCCTCGCGCGCCGCGCGCCAGGAGGCGGCCTCCGCGCTGAGGCGATGGTGCTCGTGGGCATCGGCGATGAGCGGCTCCAGGGCCTCGATCTGGGCCCGGGCGCGGATCACCGCCTCGTGGGCGCGGCTGAGATCGTCGAAATGGTGGATGAGGGCGTCTATGCGCTCGTCCACCGGCTCCGGCTCGAGCATGTGGCTGCGCACGAAGTCGGTCAGGTTGCCCACCGACTTCATGGACACCGTCTGGCTGAACAGCTCCAGCGCCTGCTCGCCCTCGATGCCGAAGCGCCGGCGGAAGGCGGCCCCGTAGAGCGGGAAGGTGTCGTGTACCTCGATATCTGGCGCCTCGCGCAGGCGCTTGCGCAGGTTCTTGATGTCGTGGCCGAAGTCGGAGAAGTCCCGGGCGATGGTCAGGTCCCGGTCGGCGATCACGTGCATGCGCTCCGGTTGCCCCGAGCCCGAGAGCCAGAAGACCTGGGCCAGGGTCACGCCGTGCCCGTAGCCCTCATTGAAAAAGTAACCGAGGATGACCGAGAAGCTGTGCTCGTCGCGCAGGGACACCGGGCGGGCGCTGCCGCCGGTCTCCTCGCGCTCGGCCTTGTAGTGGCCGAGCACGTAGGAGCGCAGGGAGCGCTCACGGCCCTCGGCACCGGCGGCCTTGTTGTAGGTGATGCGGTGGGCGGGTACCAGCAGCGTCGTGAGCGCGTCCACCAGCGTCGACTTGCCGGAGCCGTTGTCGCCGGTGAGCAGGGCGCTCTCGCCGCCCGGGGCCATGGACCAGACGCGGCCGTCGAAGGTGCCCCAGTTGTAGAGCTCCGCGCGATGCAGCCGGAAGCCGGTGCGCTCGGAAACGGGGGCCAGGTCAAGCTCTTGCAGCTTCATGGGTGGCGTCACCTCGATGCGGGTCAGCGCTCAGGCTCGGGGCTGGTCTCGGCCGGCGCGCCGGGGCTGTCGCCGTGGTCTGGGCCGGAGGTGTTGCCGTCGCCGGCGCCGTCCGAGGCCAGCTCCGAGGGGTCACGCCCCTCGGCGTGGGCCCGGTAGGCGCGCAGGCGCTCCTCGAACTCGCCGAGCCACTGGGCATCCACGAAGGCCTTGAGGATGCGCTGCACCTCGTAGCGCTCTTCGTCGCCGCGCAGCCGGCGCAGGAAGCCGAGCTCCACGACGCGCCGGATATGGCTGTCCATGCGGTCGAGCAGGCGCGCCTCGTTGGCCGTATCGCGCAGGAAGACGCGCATCAGGTCCACGATCTGCTCCCGCGTCAGGATCAGCCGTGTGTCCCCGCCGCCGGCATCGTGCTCAGCGAGTTTTTTGCGCAGCAGCGCGAGCAGGAGGCTGACCGGGTAGCTCAGCTGGCGACGCGGCACCAGCCGGGGCAGCTGGCTGTCGTCGTCCTCGTCGCGCGCGCGCTGGCGCAGGTAGGCGTAGCCCTCACCCTCGTCGAGCATCAGCTCCAGGCCGAGGACGCCGACGTAGTCCCGCACCCGGGCCTGAAGGTCAAGCAGGTGCTGCCACCGCTGCGGGGCGCTGTCGCGATGCAGCACCCCCCGCAAGAGGTGGACGAGCAGCTGGGAGAGGCGCTCGTCGCCGGGAGTCGTGCCCCAGGCGCCGACGGAACCGGACGCGGCAGGGGCGTGCCCCTCCAGCGGCTGGGCCGTGTGCGGGCGGGTGGCGGTGTCGGGGTCGTCGTGCTCGGTCATTGGGCTCCTGCGGTTGGGTCGCTGGGGCTGCTGCGGAGGAAGGTGACGGCGGGGACGTGGGCGCAGCGCTGTCGGCCTGTCTCCGGCTCCGTCCAGGTCACCGCCTCGGTGCGAGTCTCGTCCACCACCGCGCGCGCCTCGTCGGTGGCGATGGCGAGGTAGGTGACCAACTCCGCCAGGCCCTGCTCCAGCGGATGCTCGGCGAGGAGTTCGCCGAGCGCCACGCGCCGACGCTCCTGCAGGGCGCGGCGGATGCGCCGACGCAGCCGGTCGCGATCCACGTAAGTCTGCTCGAAGAGCTCGGAGGCGTCCACGTCGGAGCCGTCGGCGGCGACCACCTGGTCGGCGATCTGCGGCCGGAACGGCGGCGTGAACAGCGGCCGTTCCATGGGCAGCTCCACCCGCGGCGAGGCCTCGTCGAGCTCGATGAGCGCCTCCCGGGGCGGCTCGTCGCGCACCGCCACGGCGTGGTGCTCGATCTCCCGGATCAGGTCCATGATCCGGCGGTTCTCCAGCCAGGCCTGGTCGTCGAGGTAGCGCCGCAGCTGATGGGAGAGCTGGGCCACCGTGCGCTGGGTGGTCTCGCTGGCCTCGAGCCAGTCGTAGTGGATGCGGCCGATGCGCGGGTCCGGGTCCAGGGCCTGGACCGTCTCCAGGTGAAGGGCGCGCTCCAGAAGCTCGGTCAGTTCCTCCTGCCGCACTGGGGACATGAGGAAGTCCCAGAAGGCGCGGAAGCTGCGGCCCTGGTCGGAGTCGGCGATGGCGTCCTGCTCGCCGAAGATCTCCTCGAGCAGCTCGCCGCGGCTGCCCTCCCACATGGCGATGCGCTCGCGCACTTGCCGGTCCAGATCGCGGAAGTTCTGCTCCACCTGCCGGAAGTCGGCGAGCAGGCCGCGGGCGGTCTGCTCGGCCTGCAGGAAGCGCTCGCGCTGGCGGACCGGGTCCATGAGCGCCACCTCGCCGGCGCGCAGGCGCTCCATCTCGGCGTCGATCTCGGCGCGCTGGCGCTCAAGTTCCTGCAGCCGAGCCTGGGGGTCGGTCTCGGCGCCATGGATGAGTTCGCGCAGCAGATCGAAGACACTGCGCAGACGCGACTCGGTGGCCACGAACTGCCGCCCCCGCTCGAGCTCGGCGACCCAGTGGATGGCCTTCTCGGTCGCCGGCAGCAGGTCGTAGCAGGGCTCGTCGCTGCCGGTGGGGTAGTAGCGGCGCAGCCAGCCGCGCTCGTCGCCCGCCCACTCGGTCAGGTACTCGCGGGCCGGGCGCGGGTACGGGTCCTCATCCGCGCGATCGCGTAGGGCATAGAGATAGTCCTCGAGCTGCGTCTCCAACTCCGTCTCCGGGATGGCGCGGGCGTTGGGCGCGATGAAGGCCCGGTGTAGGAAGCCGATGACCAGCGGCGCGGTCTCGGCAGCGAGCAGCCGCCAGGCGGGGTGGTTGCGCCTGAGATAGAGGATGTCCGCGTGATCCAGATCGCCCATGCGCGCTCGGCTCCGGCACCGCAGCTATAATCGGCCAGTATCGCGCACCACCCGCGCACCGGGAAAGGAGAGGGTGCCCCCAGAGCCGCGGCGGCTTCGGGGCGGCTGCGCGCCTGTTCAGCGATTCGAGTCAGAAACTGAAGCGGCGCATCAGCCCGCGCTGCACTTCGTCCTGCGCATCGCTCTCCTGATGACTACTTGCCATAGTCATTCGCGCGCGCTACCGTTGACGGGCTCCATGACCAGGAGGGGCCATGCGCTCCGAAGAAGTCTCAAAGTCGCAGTTCAAGGCGCGGGCGCTCGAATACTTCCGTCAGGTTGAATCCTCGGGTGAGGCGGTTATCGTGACGGACAAAGGGCGCCCCACGATCGAGGTACGCCGGTACAAGGGCGATCAGCGATCACCGCTTGAGCGCCTGCGTGGCAGCGTCATCGAGTTGGCGGATCCCTTCGAGCCTGTGGGGGAGGAAGACTGGGAAGCGCTCCCTTGATCGTCCTGGATACTCACGCGCTACTGTGGTGGGCAAATGGTGACGACCAGCTCTCACCCCATGCTCTTGCAGCCATTGAGCATGAGATGCAGGCGGATGATGGAGAGGTTCTGATCTCGGCTATCTCTGCCTGGGAGATTGCGCTGCTGGTTGAGAAGGGGCGTCTTACCCTATCGATGACGACCAGCGACTGGTTGGATACGGTTGAGGAAATCGAGGGCGTGCGTTTCATTGCCTTGGACGCTGCCACGGCGGTTGAGTCGACGCGCCTTCCGGGAGAATTCCACAAAGACCCTGCGGATCGGATGATCGTGGCGTTAGCTCGACGCTTCAATGCTGAGCTAATAACAGCGGATGAAAAGATCACAGCGTACCGGCACGTTAAGACGATTTGGTAATAGGCGATGCGGCTGACCAATGCGGAGCGCAAAGTCATTCTGGATGTGGTGCGCGAGGTGTTCGGTCACGACGTCAAGGTTCGCCTGTTCGGGTCGCGTGTTGATGATAGCGCACGTGGTGGCGACATCGATTTGTTGATCGAGTGCGATGAGCAGGTCCCGAACCGCGCGTCAGCGGCGAGCCGGGTAGCGGCGCTGCTGCAAATGCGGCTCGGTGATCAGCGTATCGATGTCCTGATCCTGGACCCGTCGACCACACGACTACCGGTTCATGACGAGGCCCTTCGAGAAGGAGTGGAGATTTGAGCCGGCACGAAGCGAGCCCTCAGCTGATTTTTCTGCTTGAGACCGTTTATCGGGAGGGCGCACATCTTCACTACACGACGGGCCGATTGCTGCGAGAGCCGGTTGATGTTTCCTGGGTCGAGTCTCTTGAAGACGATCCGGAGCGGGCTGAGCGACTTGATGCCTTTCTGGCGCGTTATGGACGTATGCAGGATACGATCGGCGATCGGCTTATCCCGAGCCTGATGCGAGATATCTTGGAAACGCCTGGCTCTGCGCTGGACAATCTAAACCGGATGGAGAAACTGGGTGTCTTGGCTGCGGTTTCCGATTGGGTCGAGGCCAGGAATTTGCGGAATCGGCTTTTCCATGAGTATATGCGCGATGCCGAAGAATTCGCTTCGGCTGTGAATCGTGCTCGTGAATGCGTGTCACTGCTGATATCGACCTATAACAATATCCTCGATTATACTGCGGGACAGCTTGAGCCACCTGACGGTTATTCTTGGCCTGACAAATTGGAAATGGATACGTGTAGCGAATAAGTCCCAGCGCCTAAGGATGTAAGCGGCACTTACAATCAGCAGAAAACATGGCGCGCGCAGCGGGCCTTGGCGCTCAACTCGCCGAGTATACGAAGGAGGCGTCAGGACCTACGAATTGCGCACCAACCAGCGAGAATGCCCGTCTGCCACCTACCCCGTGCCGAAGACATCCTCCACGCACTCGGCATCGAGGATCCGGTCCAGCCACATCTCCAGTTCGCCGACCGCGGCGCGCTCGACGCGGGCCCGCGATGCCTCCCTGGCCTCCGGGCCGAACTTGCGCTCGATCAAACGGAGCAAGGTCTCCGGAGTTCGACACATCCGCTCGTAAGTGATTGATCCGCCGTTCTCGGGCGGTTCAGATTGGCACTACGCGGACGTGATGGCCTCTTTTGTCGGTGGTGTCACCTCCAGTTGGTCGAATAGGTCGAGCTGGACCGCGTCCGGCCGGGTGATCCCGGTCAAGCGGTGGCCCTCAATGTTCACCCCGTGGAATTGCAGTTGCTTCAGAGCCTCGAGGGCGCGCTCGACGCTGATGCTCGCGCCGCGGTGTTTGAGCCGCATGCGCATGACCCGGTGGAGCAGAAGCGCGAGGAAGCAGATCGCCGCGTGCGCGTAGATCCGCTCCGGCAGCCGATGGTAGACCGGGGCGATCTCAAGATCGCGCTTGAGAACCCGGAAGCCACGCTCGATATCGGCCAGCGACTTGTAACGGGCCACGACGTCCTCGGCCCCGAGATCCGGCACGTTGGTCAGTAGCACCAGCTTGCCATCCAGGCGCTGCGCTCGATCGACCGCGTCCTCAAGCACCTCAAACGTAAAGCGCCCGTCCTCGATGGCCATCCCGAAGAAACGGCTGTACTGCTTCTCCAGAACAGCCCGCTGAAAACGCGCGAATGCGCCGGCGTCAGTGGCCTGGCGGCCCCGACTGCGTTCGCCCGCATCCTGGGCATCGAGCTTGGCGACCAGTTCATCCCCAAAGGCGGCCAATTCATCGATCTTCTCCCGGCGGCGCTGGCGCATCGCGGCCGCCGCCTCCGGGTCATGCGCGACGACCAGGCGCCGGCCATCCATGCGGGTCTCGCGGACACTCGGCACTTCGCTGGCAAACTCCAGGGTGTCGATGGCGGCGGCAAAGTCGCTGTATCGTCCCGCGGGCACCGCAAGGATGTACTCCAACTGGTGACCATCGCCGACGGTCATGGCCTCGATCTGCTCGACGTTATCCAGGCTGATTAGCCCCCGGTCGGCGACAACGACGACCCGCCGGATGGGGTAGCGCTTGAGGCAGCGCTGGAGCATCGGCAGCAGCGTACGCACTTCGGCGATGTTGCCCTCGAACAGCTCAAAGTCCAGTGGCAGGCCCTCGGCCGTCTGGATCAGTCCGAGCACGCACTGGCGGGCCACACCGTTCTTGTCCTTGCTCCGCCCGAAACGGCGGAGATCATCCTCGAGCTCCGATTCTCCGTAGCTGTGGATTGACGTCAGATCATAAAAGACAATCGATAACTCTTGATCGATCAGCGGCTTGAGTCGCGCGGCCAGCGTGTCATGGAAGCGCCTGCGGTTACGCTCGATCGCATCCATGGCCCGCAGCAGCTGCTGATGCGTGATCGTGTCGGTCTCGATCCCCGGGAGGACGGCTCGTTCGAACCAGCGCAGGACACCGAGCTTGCTCTCGGGGTCACAGAGGCGGTTGAGCACCATGGCGCGGACCAGCGGTTCCGGCTCCACGCTGCGCGCCCCAACACGCAACGCCCGGCGTAACCCTTCGTCGAGACCAAGTTCTCGCCATAGCTCGGTCAGTACCCATGGCGCACCGAGCTCTCGCGACGGCTCGAACTCCGGCGGGCGCTCGAGCAACATGGACGCATCGGCCCCGGTATGGCGCAGGAGACCGGAGACCAGGCGCTCCACGTCTTTCTGGCCGATCTGGTCGGCACGGCCAAGCTGCGCCACCTGGCGGTGACGAGTCCGCCCCTGCTCGTCTCGGTAGCCCTCGACGAGTCGGAGGTAGACGTGGTTGCCTGAGCGGGAGGCGCGTATGAACATGGTCCAGCATCATAGCGCCTTTCTTGCATCTAACCAACAGCCTGTCTGATTACCCCTGGCACAACGGCCTCTCGCCCGATTTTGCGACTAACCCATTGATCCGCCGAGGCCCGCACCCTCCGGAACCCGCTTTTTGGCCCGTTTACTGTCGAACTCCGGAGGTCTGCGCCGCAGCCTGCCGACGGCCCTCTTGCCGACCCTCTTGCCGACCCTCTTGCCGGCCCTCTTGCCGACCTTCTTGTCGACCCTCCTGCCTTGAGCGGCTTACGATGCCGGTCATGATGGCTTCCTCCTCGGGGTAGCGCTGCCTGAACAGTTTCTGTTCATTCTCATCGAGCTGAGCGTCGCTGGCCACGAAGTCCGGCTACTTGAGCCGCTTGTTCGGGTTGGGGTCGAACTCGTCGAGGCCTGGCTCTATCTAGACGGTACGGATAGGTCCCGGATACTGCGCGAGCTGATGATCGCTGGTCAGCAGCGTGTAGCCCTCGACACCAGCCTGCGCGATCAGCATGCGGTCAAAGGGATCCTTATGGAGGTCCGGTAGGCTGCCTACGGCGAGGGCATGGGCGCCACGGATCGCTAACTCCTCGTAGCCGTGTTCCAAGAGCTCGCGCCGGAGCACGGAAGGCTCCACCCGGAAGTCACTACGGTCGAGACCGCGCTTGATGGTGATCTCCCACAGGCTCGCAACGCTGTAGGCGAGCTGATAGTCCGGATCGAGGAGGAGGTCTCGCGCTTGCTGAGGTAGTCGCGGGGAGTCCGCTGCTGCCCAGAGCAGGATGTGGGTATCAAGGAGCAGATGCATCCGGATCCTCTCCCTGGAAGGCGTCGAGGATTGCTTGCCCGCCGAGCCGGTCGAAGTCGTCAGGCACCTCGATCTGCCCCTTCAGGAAGCCGACGCGCTCACTGGTTCCAGGCTGCGGTGACTCAAAACGGGATAGGCGCGCGATCGGTTGGCCCGATCGAGCGATGATGACCGACTCCCCCTGGCTGACCTTATCGAGGAGGCGGGAGAGGTGGGTCTTGGCCTCATGGATGTTGACGGTCTCTGTCATGGAGCCCCGCTGGTGTTTACGTTGAACTTAGGCAATTAGGCTAGACTACGAGCATCGCCGAGCGCCACGGCTGGATGCGGATCCCCCGCTGCTCACGCGCCTCGCTGCCGGCGTAGATCAGCCGCGCTCCGGCGGCCTCGTCGCCGGCGAGCTCGCACCAGCGCTCCAGACCGCGGAGGGCATCGCGGGTCACCGTCGCCCCGGCCTTGATCTCCACCGGCTGCAGGCGTCCACCGCGCTCGATCACCAGGTCGACCTCGCGCCCGGCCCGAGCGCGCCAAAAGTAGAGATTGGAAGGGCGTCCGGCGTTCCAACGCGCCTTCAGGTGCTCGGCGACCACCCAAGTCTCGAATAGTGCGCCGCGTAGCGGGTGGGTGTCGATCTGCTGCGCAGACTCGATCCCGAGCAGCCAGGACGCCAAGCCGGTATCGAGCATATAGAGTTTCGGCGTCTTGACCAGGCGCTTGTTGAAGTTGTTGTGGTGCGGCGGCAGCCGATGGATGATGTAGCTGGCCTCGAGCACGGAGAGCCACTCCCGGATCGTGTTGTGGCTGACGCCGGTCTCCTCGGCGAGGGCCGATTGGTTGAGCAGCTGCCCGGTCCGTCCCGCCGTCAAGCGCAGGAAGCGCTGGAACAGGGTCAGGTCGCGGACGCCGAGTAGCTGACGGACGTCGCGCTCAAGGTAGGTCTGGACGTAGGAGCCGTACCAGAGGGCGGGCTCCACGGGGCGGTCGTAGATCGGCGGGTAGCCGCCCCGCCAAAGCGCCTCGTTGAGCTGCTCCGGCAGCTGCTGCGCGGCCTGGAGCTCGTCGCGCGCGAACGGCAGGAGCGCCAGCATGCCGACTCGTCCGGCGAGGCTCTGGGTCACGGCCGAGACCATCCCGAACTGTTGTGAGCCGGTCAGGATCCACTCGCCGAGCCGACCGCTCTGGTCGACGCGTCCCTGCAGGTAGGAGAGCAGCGCCGGACAGCGCTGGACCTCGTCCAGAACAGCCCCTCCCGGAAATTGGGCGAGGAAGCCACGCGGGTCGTCGGTGGCGAACTCCCGCTGGTCCGGGTCCTCCAGGGAGGTGTAGGGGTGGTCCGCAAAGAGCGCCCGGACGAGGGTGCTCTTGCCGGATTGGCGGGGCCCGGTGACGGCGACGACCGGGAAGCTGGCAGCCAGCTGCTCGAGCGTGGCCTGGGCGTGCCTAGGAATCATGTGCTGATTGTAAGCGGCACTTACAATTAGCACAAAGCTTGGCGCGTGCAACGCGGTTAGGCGCACGGTTCCGAGTCCACCGTGCAGATCTTGCAATTGTCCTTGCTAGATCCCGTAGTACCACCAATGCCACGCGACGGGCCGCGACACGCCCTCCTCGACGCGGACCTGCGGCCGGTAGTCGGTATCCTGGATCAGGTCGGTGATATCTCGGTGGTCAATCGTCGATGAGCTTCAGCCCGTAGGGCCGGTAGTCGGCAAAGGCGCTGTCGGCGGAGAGTAGGGTGAGGTGCTCCTGGATGGCGCAGTGGATGAGCAGCCGGTCGAATGGGTCGCGGTGGCCGAGGCAGCCATGATGCGAGGCGGAATGCGCTTCGGCGCCATGAGGAACCAGAGCAGGATGTGGGTATCCGCGAGGCACCTCATGGCCCGCCAATCATGTCCTCATCGCTCAAGGCACTGTCCTCGTGGAACGCGAAGGAGGCCCGCTCCTGCAACAGCCCCGGCTTGAGGGCGGTGCTTTGCTGCTGGCGATATTTCTCGTAGGGCACGAGGACGGCCACCTTCTCGTGTCCGCGGCCGAATTCCAGCACGAACTCTTCGCCCTCGGTGCGGATCCGCTCGAGGATCTCCGAGAGGTGCGCCTTCATCTCCCCGACTTGGACGGTGCGCATGGCGACGACCTCACAGTGGGATCCTCTATAAAATTGCTGCGAGAATGACAACTTGTCAAGTTGATGTCTTTGCGCTCATCGCCTTCGTTTGGCCCTGCCTCTAGACCCCGTAGTACCACCGATACCACGCAACGAACCGCCGCACGCCCTCCTCGACGCTAACCTGCGGGCGGTAGCCGGTGTCCCGGGCCAGGTCGGTGATAGCTAAGTGGGTGTCGGGCACGTCGCCGGTCTGCAGGGGCGGGTAGCGCTTCTCGGTCTCGATGCCGAGCTCGCGCTCGAGGACCTCGGACGAAACCGATGACCAGAAAAAGGCGGACGTGGTACTTTCGATCTAAGCGGACGGAGACCGCCATGACGGCGCAAGAGCACGACCCCGGCTACAAGCGGCTCTTCTCCCAGCCGGAGATGATCCGGGAGCTGCTCGTCGACTACGTCCGCGAAGACTGGGTCCGCGAGCTCGACTTCTCCACCCTGGAGAAGCAGAACGGCTCCTACGCCACCGAGGACTATCGCGACCGGCACGACGACGTGATCTGGCGGGTGCGCTGGGGCGAGGACTGGCTCTACGTCTACCTGCTGCTCGAGTTCCAGAGCGGGATCGACCGCTTCATGGCGGTGCGCATGATGACCTACGTCGGCCTGCTCTATCAGGATCTCATCACGCAGGGCAAGCTCACCGTCGAGCGCCGGCTGCCGCCTGTCCTGCCCGTGGTGCTCTACAACGGCGAGCGGCGCTGGTCGGCAGCGGCCGACATCGAGGAGCTGATCCAGTACGTCCCCGGCGGACTCGAGGCCTACCGGCCACAGATGCGCTACCTGGTCCTCGATGAGAAGGCGCTGCTGGAGCAGGAGGACTCCCTAGAGCTGCGCAACCTGGTCCACGCCCTGTTCCGGCTCGAGCACAGCCGGGATCCGCAGGAGATGCTCGCGATCATCGGCACGCTCGGCGAGTGGCTCCACCAGCCGGAGCAGCGCCGGCTGCGCCGCGAGTTCGCCCTCTGGGTGCAGCGCGTGCTGCTGCGCCGCAAGCCCTTCGCCGAGCAACCGCCGCCTCAAGGGCAAGAGATCCAAGATCTGGAGGAGGTACAAGAGATGCTGGCTGAGCGCATGAACCAGTGGGAAAAGGAGTGGGAGCAGAAGGGGCACCAGAAAGGCCGGCAGGAAGGCCGGCAGGAAGGACGTCTGGAAGGCGAGGCGGGATTGCTCCTATGGCTGCTTGAGCAGAAGTTTGGTGAGGGAACTGTCGAGCCCTACCGGCAGCGGATCGAGCAGGCGGATGAAGAGACGATCAAGCGCTGGTCTACCAACATCCTCACCGCCGAACGGATCGAGGGCGTCTTCCAGGAGAGCTGAGCCAATCTCCGCACCGGGGGGGGGGGGGCGGTTTCACTCCAGTCTTGCGACCGGAGCCAGCGCCTTCCCCTCCACAGGCAGACACCGTTGCGAGCAGACCCTGGAGCGGCTGCTCGGGGTCCTGGAGCGCCGGGGATGATCACCCTGCCGCGCTCGGGGCGTTATCCAAATCTGTGTGGGTGACGGCTTCATCAGGTCAGGCCGCGGCAGCACTAGATGTTGTGCGATAGGGTCACGCCGGCGGACGGCTACCCCACTACAAGCCGTTGACACCCCCACAATTCGCGAAGGGGCCGATTTTTCTAGGCGTCAGGACCTACGAATTGCGCACCAACCAGCGATAATGCCTGTCTGCCACCTACCCCGTGCCGAAGACATCCTCCACGCACTCGGCATCGAGAATCCGGTCCAGCCACATCTCCAGTTCGCCGACCGCGACGCGCTCGACGCGGGCCCGCGATGCCTCCCTGGCCTCCGGGCCGAACTTGCGCTCGATCAAACGGAGCAACGTCTGCGCCGCAGCCTGCCGACGGCCCTCTTGCCGACCTTCTTGTCGACCCTCCTGCCTTGAGAGGCTTACGATGCCGGTCATGATGGCTTCCTCCTCGGGGTAGCGCTGCTTGACCAGTTTCTGTTCATTCTCATCGGGCTGAGCGTCGCTGGCCACGAAGTCCGCCTACTTGAGCCGCTTGTTCGGGTTGGGTTCGAACTCGCCGAGGCCTGGCTCTATCTAGACGGTACGGATAGGCCCCGGATACTGCGCGAGCTGATGATCGCTGGTCAGCAGCGTATAGCCCTCGACATCAGCCTGCGCGATCAGCATGCGGTCAAAGGGATCCTTATGGAGGTCTGGAAGGCTGCCTACGGCGAGGGCATGGGCGCCACGGATCGCTAACTCCTCGTAAGTGCCACTTACAATCAGCACAAACCATGGCGCGTACAACACCGCGTACAACGCGGTTAGGGGCACGTTCAGAGTCCACCGTTCAGAGCCTGTCCTCCGCACCCCGTTTGGCCTGGACACCTCCCCCGGGGGTATAGTCAGGGCGCCCTGAGCCTTTGACTGCCCCCGCCTGGACCAAGACGGAGGTGTCAGATGAGCAACAAGAAGGCCAAGAGCAACCAAGGCAACGGCAAGCAGGATAAGGGTCGGTTCTCCTCCAAGCGCAAGACGGAGGTGGTACTGCGCCTGCTGCGCGGGGAGGATCTGGAGGCACTGAGCCGGGAGCACGGAGTCACTGCGGCTCGAATCAGTCAGTGGCGGGAGGACTTCCTTGCCGCCGGTGAGGCCGGGCTCAAGGGCGGCAGCGCGCACGACCCGCGCAATGAGCAGATTCGCCAGCTCCAGGCCAAGGTGGGAGAGCTGACCATGGACCTGGAGGCCTCCCGCGAGGCGGTCAGCCGCCTTAAGGAGGGACGCCCTTTGGCCCCGGGGAGGTCGAGCTCATGAGCCGGGCGTACTCGGTCTCCCAGCGCCGGCCCTTCGGTGTCGCCCGGGTCTGCAGGGAGTGGGGCATCCCCCGCTCGACGTTCTATGCCCGCCGTCACAGCGGCGCACAGCGCGCTGCACAGGTTCATCGCAGGCGTAGCAGGCGGGGGCCCCGGCCTACGCTGAGCGACGAGCAGCTGCACCAGGAGATCCGGACGGTGAT
This sequence comes from Halorhodospira sp. 9628, assembly GCF_022228075.1. Lineage (NCBI taxonomy): Bacteria > Pseudomonadati > Pseudomonadota > Gammaproteobacteria > Chromatiales > Ectothiorhodospiraceae > Halorhodospira > Halorhodospira sp. 9628. The sequence goes on along the minus strand of NZ_JAJNRF010000012.1, from coordinate 8,758 downwards.
CGAGGGCAGCGAGTTCACCGGCGAAGGCCATCGCAAGGTCTGGGCCAAACTGCGCCAACTGCGGGGGGTACGCACCTCCCGCAAGCGGGTGTTGCGGGTGATGCGCGAGCATGGCCTGCTCGCCCCGTACCGGGCCCGGCGCAACCTCGGCCCCGACGTGCACGATGGCACCATCGTCACGGAGGCGCCGAACCGCATGTGGGCGACCGACGCCACCGCGACCTTCTTGCCGGAGTGCGGGCAGGTGACGGTCTTCGCCGTCGTGGACCACTACAACGCCGAGTGCCTGGGTATCCACGCAGCCCGCCCTGGGACCCGCTTCGAGGCGCTGGAGCCGCTTCGAGGCGCTGGAGCCGCTTCGAGGCGCTGGAGCCGCTTCGCCAGGCGGTGCGAAGGATCTTCGGGGGTTTTCACCAGGGTATCGCTGCCGGCTTGGCCCTGCGCCACGACCATGGTAGCCAGTACCTGAGCGAGGTCTTCCAGCAGGAGCTGCGCTTCCTCGGCCTAGAGTCCTCGCCGGCGTTCGTCTACGCCCCGGAGGGCAACGGCGTCATCGAGCGGTTCTTCCGCACCCTCAAAGAGCAGCTGCTCTGGTGCCATGGGGCCCGCAACGTACCGGAACTCAACGAGGCCCTGCAGCGCTGGAAGGAGCAGTATAACCACGGCTGGCTGCTGGAGCGCCATGGGTTCCGGTCGCCGGCGCAGGTTCGTACAGACTACCTGGAAACCATGCCGATGGCGGCGTGATTATGCTTACCGGGTGTCCAGGCAACCGGGTGCGGTACACCTGCTCGGCGGTCGGATGCAGCACATCCCTGTCGGTGGTCAAATGCTACGCACTTGCGGGCTGCGCGGCGCTTCGCTCGCACGTTCTCCAATAAGCCCCACACGGCGCGCCAAGAGGCGGCCCACCGCCCGGGTGACCGGCAGACGACACCGCCCCCTGTGTCCGGTTACGGCGTCAGGACACATTCCCACGCGCGTTGTGGGTCTTCCAGAGCAATGCCGGGTAGCTCTGCACAAGAGCCGTGAGCCGCGGATCCAGATCGAGCACCTCGGCGCGAATCTCACCGTGGTCCAGAATTCTGTCCAGAAAATCTCAGACTCATGCCACCTCGCTCCAGCGCTGCTCGGCCAAGGCCTGCGGGACGACAAGATTCCATTCGGCGATGAACCGGGTCCGCCCGCAGTCCCGGCGGCTGACATACCGCGGTTGCCGCGGCCGCTTCTCCCGCAAGATCCGTAGGTGCTCCTCCTGGACCATCAAGCTCTCTCGATGCAGATCAAGAAACCAACCCACCTTGCCCACCGTCGTGGCGTTACCGAGAAGCAGTGCATACTCCACCACTTGGTCCAGGTCGAAGAATTCAACCATCTCCACCGAGCGCCAGAGTTCTTCCCAGCCGCCGCATAGTTCGGGGCGGTCCAGCACGTCAACCAGTGTGCGCTCCAATCCGGTTACCCGTACGCTCTGCCCGCTCCGATCATGCTCCTCCACTCCAAAGAACAGGTCTCCGCTCTGCTGCAGCACCTTCGGAAACCGCACGGCCCGGAACCGCCAGCCCCGAAAGGTGGTCGTGCGCGCTGCTCGAGCCGTTTGGTATTGAAGCTCGGAAAAACCGGAATAGGCACGGCCGTGGAACTCCAGTGCCGTGTGGTACGCAAGAACCGCGTCGTCCGTCATCTTTGCAGCAACGAGGAATGGGTCGACGGTACAGTTCTCGGGCGTCTCCCCGGCTCGCACCACCCAGTAGAGGCCACGACGAACCGGCAGGATGCGGCCTCGCTGCCGGTAGTATCCGAGCAAAGAGTCACGGCTGCTCGGAGCCAGGTTAAGCGTGGATCCGAACTCGTCCGCAGTGAAGACCCGATGTGTCGCCAGGAACGAAGAAGCAGTCACCGTTTACTTGCTCACAATGCGCATACCTTGCAAATAGTTTGCTAGGTTTGCTTAACAGCATCAAGTCGCGCCACTCCTTACGCATCATTTTCTTGACGTCCTCTCGCCGTGAACGACGAGGATGGCAAGGACGCCGTCTGGCCGCGAATAAGTCCGCGCTATCCCGACCGCCTCAGACTCGCCTGCTTCGGCCTTTTCGGTTCTCGATAAGCATGGGACGATGGAGGTAACCATCGCCCCCGACTGGTGAGCGTCGCAGCCACTCCAGCTCGTCACGCCGCTCTTCTTTCGAGCCGTACTGAGCGATCCGCCGGCGCTCGTACTCCGGCGACCCACCTCGACGCCTCACCGCCTGCCTGGCCGAGACCCCGTAGTACCACCGATACCACTCGACTCGACGAACCGCCGCGCGTCCTCCTGGGTATCCCGCTTGTTGCGCCGTGCCTGCTGCTCGGCAGTCGTTTGCTCCGGTCCGCAAGTGTCGCAGACAGAGAGTAAGAAGGAAGCTCTCCGCGATCTGCTGATGGATCGAGCCTCAGCTCTGGCTGTCCAAGACCTGATCGGCGCTGTCGGCCTGGAAGACGTGGTCGGACCAGGCCCACAGGGTGTCCTCGTCGGCAGAGCGGATGCGCTCGAGCTGCTCCTCGGTCAGCGGGCCAAAGCGTTTCTCGAGCATCCGGGCGAGCATGTGAGCTTCGCCTTCCAGCCGACCCTCCTGCCGGCCCTCTTGCCGACCTTTCTTCAGGCCTCTCTGCTCCCACTCCTTCTCCCACTCGTTCATGCGCTCGGCGAGCATTTGCTGTACCTCCTCCAGATCCTGGATCTCTTCGCCTTGCAGTATGGATCGCTCGGCGAACGGCTTGCGGCGCAGCAGCACGCGCTGCACCCAGAGGGCGACTCGCGACGCAGCCGCCGCTGCTCGGGCTGATCGAGCCAGCGGCAGAGCGTGGCGATGATCGAGAGCATCTGCTGCGGAAGCTACTTGGGGGTTCTGGCGAGTTTCAGGTTTCGGGGGCGTTCGGGTTGGAATAGGTACTCGGGTCGGGAAAGACGCCAACGATCCCGTCCACGTGCTCATGAAGGTCATCGCTGACCTCCTGCCGAAGAGGATCAAGGAGAAGCTCGATACCTTCCCGCCGGGCGAGCTTGGCGGCGGGCACGAAGTCACTGTCCCCGGTCACTAAGACGATGGTATCTGCCTGCTCTTTGAGGGTGATGCTGGCGATATCCAGGCCGATGCGCATATCCACGCCCTTCTGGCGCAGACCAAGGCGGACGTCGCCGTGCCGCAGCTCCCGCCAAGCGCTGATCAATTTGACTAGTTCCTGCTCTTCTTTAGCGGTCAGGTTAGGCGGCGCCTGACCATGGAGAAAGACCTGCTCCATGCGGTCCAGCCAGTTCCGCGTCTTGAGCAGCCTCTTGGTCAGGTTGGCAGCGATTTGCCACTCGCCTTCTTTGTGGGTGTGCCCAAGGCGCAGGGCGAATTTGCGCTTGCGGCGCAATTCGGCGAACAGCTCGCTGCGGAAGGCGGCTACCTCGCTCTTGGCGAATTCAACGCGATAATTGAGGACAGGATGATGGGAGACGCCCTGGAAGGGGCGGGCGTCGTAATAGAAGAGCCGATAGACGTGATCGAGCCAGACGCCGTCGGCGCTGCCGCCCTCCAGGTTCGTTAGGCGCTGGACATGGCGCTTGCAAAGGTGGCGGGCACTATCGGCGGTGGCGGCCGGCGTGTCGCAGAAGCGCGGCTCCACGAGCTTGGGCAGCCGCTTGAGGAAGAAGGCACCATCGATGAGGATGGCGATGCGGCGTACCCTCATGCCCACTTCCAAAAAACAAGATAGCCCCAAGCTTTCGGCACACGCTCAGGATGGGTGAGCGGGCGTACTCGCTTAGGGCGAATGTTGGTGTACGGTGCCGTATCTCGGTTATATGGTCAAGATCGGCGGGGCTGATATCGGCATGCCGGCCTGGGGAGCGTTCCATGCGTGGCTGTCCCCGCGATCCCACCGGGGTCTATCGCCTGATGCTCGATCTGGTGCTCCTCCTCGGTCTACGGGAGCGCGAGTGCCGAGGGGCAAGTGCGGACAGGGAAGGGTGGGGTAGGTGCACCACGGCGCGGAGGATCCCGGTCATTGGGCCTGCATGGATCGAGATGGAAGGGCCCAGGATGAGCGATACCGCTACCTTCTGCAGGCAGCGCCGCAGCGTCCGGTCCAAGACATCGAGCTCGCCGATCTTCTCCCGCAGCTTGCGTCCGACCTTGACGGCGCTGAGCTTCGGGTAGCGGCGCAGCAGGTACTCGATGAACGGCCGGTGCTCATCCAGGCGCCGGGTGCGGCGCGGCCGCGCCCGCTCGAGGGCGATCTCCTCCGCCGACTGGGCGAGATGCTTGCGCACGGTGTTGCGCGAGATCCCTAGCTCGCGGCTGATGGTACGCACCGAGAGCCCGCGGCCCTCGTCGTGAAGCGTCATGATCCGATGAATCATGGCCCACTCCTTCAAGGTTCCCGGCTCCGCCGCTTGGTCCGGCGGCCGTCGGTACGGCCACTCGTGGCCAAGGGGCCACCCGAAGGTGGCTCAATTAAAGCGTTGGCGGAGCTTCGCCGAGCTGCTAGTATCTACACTGTAGATACCAAACCGCGGGGTAGGCTCTATGCGGTCTTCAATCAGCAAATGGGGCAATAGCGCAGCAGTCCGGATTCCTCAGCACCTCTTGGAGCAATCGGGCTTGCGCCTGAAAGACGAGGTCGAGATCGAGGTGGAAGACCAGACTATGATCATCCGCCCGGCCCGGGCCCAGCCATCCTATTCGCTAGATGCGCTTTTGGCAGGGATTACCGAAGAGAACCGCCATGGGGAGACGGATTGGGGCGAGACGGAAGGTGGCGAGCTGTAATGGCCCCGCCGTTGTCAGCGCCCCGACAGGGGGATGTCCTATGGTTTCGGTTCCATCCGCAAGACGGGCGTGAGCAGCGAGGCTGGCGGCCCGGCGTGATCGTCAGCCCCCAAGCCTTCAACCGGAAAACGGGTCTGGCGCTGATCTGCCCGGTTACGAATCAAGCCAAAGGGTACCCCTTCGAGGTCTCCCTGGAAGCCGTCCCGACGCTCTCAGGGGTCATCCTGGCCGATCAAGTCCGCTCCCTGGACTGGCGCGCACGGGCTGGCGAGCCGATAGCCCGCCTACCCGAAAACGTCTGGGCGGATATGGTCGCCAAGATTCGACCTCTTCTGGATTTGGCCGATTATTGATCCCGCCGGCGAGCACAGCCCCCGGGCCGGGATCGAGCCGCTGAGGCCGGGGGCCGAGACGGGGAGCTTCGTGGTGGTGAGCGCCGGCGCCTGATCCGGCCGCGCCGGCGCCCTTGGTGGCCTCAGGCGGGCTTCTCCTCGCGGCTCGGCGGCGCCATGAACTCCGGGCCCACCGGGTCGGTGACGCTCTCCTCGAGGATGCGGTCGATCTCGCGCAGCGCGGCATCGTCCAGCTCGAGCTCCGCCAAGCCGTCGAGGGGCTCGAGCCGCTCGGGCCGCCGCGCACCCCTCAGCGCCACGCCAGGGCCAGGTGGATGGCGCGGCGGCCGAAGCGCTCTTGGGCGAAGGCGTCGAGTCCCTCCACGGCGCGCAGGTACTGGCTGTAGCGCGGCTCCTGGAACTTGGGATCCATCTGCCGCAGGTCGTCGCCCTCGAAGCGGGTATCGGCGCGCATCTTGCCGGTCAGCAGCCCCCGGCAGAGGGGCGCCGTAGGTCAGCGTGGTGATCCCGTGCTCGGGGGCGTAGGGCTGCAAACTGTCGCTTGCCACGACCTTGGGACTGGTCTGACCCGTTGCAGTGGATACCTCTCTAATCAAACGGTCAGGTATCCACTGCAACGGGTTAAGCCCAGGCGCAGCGGAAACGAGCGCAAGCGGTCCGCCGTCTGGTTCAGTGGCTGGAGACGGAGCCGGTGACCCCGGTGGATGCCCTGGTGATACGGTTTCTGCTCACCCTGTTTCTGCACGGTCCCAGCCAGGAAGGGGTGTACGCAGCGTCAACGCTGCGACGCTACGGCGTGGGGCTGAGTCGGCGGCTGCGCGCGGAGTTTGGCTGGGAAGATCCCGCCGAGCTGTCGGCCGAGGCACTGCATCAGCGCCTGGAGCGCGTCCTGGACGCCCTGCCGGAGCAGGATCAGCGGATCGGGCATCGATGGCTGCGGTGGCTGGTGGTCAATGACGAACTGCCGGTAGACCCCCGTGCGCTCCGGCCCGAGCGCTACGACCGCTCCCCCCGTGTGCGCGCAGCCGCGATCAATATGCCGACCTGGGAAGCGTTGCATGCGTGGCTGACCCCGCGCGATCCCACCGGGGTCTATCGCCTGATGCTCGATCTGATGCTGCTCCTCGGTCTCCGCGAGCGCGAGGCCACCGAGCTGTGGCTCGGCGAGCTGCAGCGCAATCTGCTGTTCCACCTCGCGCAGCGCCTGGGCCACGGCTCGCCGCAGGCCACGCTGAGATCCTACATCCACGTGCCGGAGCTGTTGGCCTTCTTCGAGGCGCTGAATATGCGCTACCGCCTGCCCAAGGCCGTGCTGGTTCCTGTCTTCGGTGGTCACGGCGACAGCTACCGTCAGATCGAGGGCGTGGCGACGAAGGGCCAGGCACCTGCGCGTGGGCCGACGGTCATCGGTGTAGACCCCGAGGCTCGGCAGGATACCCAGGTCACGATCGAGGCGGAGCGCCTCTGGGTCAGGCGGGTAAGGCGGTTGCCGGCTTCCTCGCTGAGGGCAGGGCGCCAAGCAAAGGCCCCGGGGGTTGAAGGGGCCACCGGGGAGCCGCTCGAAGTTACGCCGTTCCTCGAGTTCCTTTGGCAGCTGGAGGCGGCACGGCAGGGCGATGCCGAATCAGACACCGACGCGCTTCAGAGGACGCTCGACGCGGTGCAGGCACGCTTCCCCCACGTGCAACGGATGGCGTGGCCCCCTTACGAGGTCGCGCTCCACCGCTGGCGGTGGGATCTGACAGAGCTGATGAGGCCCGCCGACCTGGATCGCCTGAAGGCGTCGTCCCTGGAACGGCTGCTCGGTGGGATGGAGGCGACCGGCCTCGTGACCACCCACAAGCGCGACCTGAGACGGATGGTGCGGGTGCTCCAGCTCTTCCGCGTTCCCCCAACGTACTGGTCCGTCACGCTGGAGGTCCCGGTGCAGGGGTCCGCGTCCAAGGCCGCGCGGGCACGCGAGACCGTGAATGAGGCGATCGGCAAGCCCGGGCGGGGCGAGCCCGCGATCACCGAGGTCGCCCGCGAAGTCCGCAACGTCCGCTATCGCGTCACCGTGGACAAAGACCCGCGTACGCCTTGGCAGGGACTGGTGAGCGGGGTGGTGTGGTTGTGGGCGTGGTTGCAGCGGGCATCATTGCGGGACGAGTAGGGCCGATGCGTATCCCGGACCGGCAGACGCTGTCTACCGCCCCAGCCGCGCTGCAACCAAACCCATGTACTCGTACAGCGCCCGCTCGGTCATGCGCAGGGCCTTGGCCGATGGCACCCAGAAGTCGAGCTCGTCGCGGGGATCCAGACCGGTCTTCTGCCGGGTCGGGGCCGGGATCGGATCCAGGCCCGCTGCGTGGAAGTGCCCGACGGCGCGCGGCATGTGGGAGGCCGAGGTGACAGGCCATCAGACCTTACCCGCCAGCTCCGCTGGCGGCTTCGGCAGCTCAGGGAACACCCGCCAAAAGAGCCGCGAGCGCGGGAAGAGGACGACCCAGGCGGTGATGCCGATGAGCAGGAAGTAGTTCTTCAGGCTCTGGTTGCGCACGTACCAGCGCTCCAGCTCGCCCTTGTAGGGCATGATGACGTGATCGTAGAGCCAGTCCGGGTCATCGACGTCGGCGTACATCTCCTCCTCGCCACGGAAGACAATGGAGCCTACGCCGGAGAGCCCCGGCCGGACGCGCACGATGTGGGTCTGCGCCTCGGCGGGAAAGGCGTCGAAGCAGCGCCGGGTCTGCGGCCTTGGGCCGATGACGCTCATATCGCCGCGGAAGATGTTGATCAGCTGCGGCAGCTCGTTGAGCTTGAGCTTGCGCAGCACGCGCCCGACCGGCAGCACCCGGGGGTCACCGGTGACCGTTACGGTGCCGGTGCCCATGTTCGGGCTGTCCTTGAGCATCGTTGCGAATTTGAGTAACTCAAATGGCTCCCCCCCGCGGCCGATGCGCTGCTGGCGGAAGAAGACCTCGCCCTCGCCGGTGAGCCGCAGCAGGAGCATCAGCCCCAGCAACAGCGGCGAGAGGACCAGCAGGGCGAGGCCGGAGAAGAAAACATCAAGGAGCCGTTGCATATCTACTCAGCCGCTGGGACGAAGCGCAGGGTGGGCAAGGTCATGGTGCCGTAAGGGCAGCGGGCGGTAAGATCAGCGACCAACTCACGGAGCGCACCCGTGACCAGTGAGGCGCCATTGATTTCTACAATAGAGTCGCGCTTGTCTGCATCGACCTCACCGACGAGGCGGAAATAGCCTCGAGCGCTCACATCGATAACGTAAGGCAGGCGGTGTTCCGCCACCTGCTCCTTGGAGATGCTGATTCCAACCTCTATGACGTATTCCGGTCGTTCCGCTTTCGGTTCCGGCAACTGCTGCATCCCGGTACGACACGCGATGTCAACCTCGCCGAACTCGGTGGCTGGTGGTAGCTCTTGTCCATTTTCATCCTGATGGATGAAGGGCTCTACATGAATCCCGGTGTAGGCCAACCTCACCAGCTGGAGTGGTGACATCTCTACATGATCGACGGTCATACCTAACCGATTCCCTCCAGCATATCGTTGTCGACCGGTTCGTTGGCGGCGCGATACTGAACTGTTCCCGTGCTCTGGAGGTGA
>NZ_JAJNRF010000011.1:0-70944 GCF_022228075.1 Halorhodospira sp. 9628 | reverse complement strand
CCCCGGGGGGGGGGGGGGGGCGGGCCCCCCCCCCCCCCGGGGGGCCCCCCCCCCCGCGGCGGCGCTAGTGTCTGCGACTACATCAGGCCGACCTGCAGCTTGGCGGCCTCGGACATCATCTCCTTGCTCCACGGCGGCGTGAAGACGAGGTTCACCTGGGCCTCGGCGACGGTGGGCACCATCTGCACCTTGACCCGGACGTCGTGGGCGAGGATGTCGCCCATGCCGCAGCCTGGCGCGGTGAGGGTCATGTCGATGTCCACATGGCGCTGCCCGTGCTCGTCCTTGTGGATGTCGCAGCGGTAGATCAGCCCGAGGTCGACCACGTTGACCGGGATCTCCGGGTCGTAGCAGGTGGCCATCTGTTCCCAGATCAGCCGCTCCACGTCCTCGTCGCCGGCGCCTTCCGGGAGTTCCGGGGGCTGGGGTGGTTCCTTGCCGATGGCGTCGGCGTTGGCGCCGTCGATGCGGAACAGGTAGCCCTGCAGGTAGATGGTGTAGCTCCCGCCGAGGGCCTGTGTCAGCACCCCTTCTGCGCCGGCGGGGATGATGCCGGTGTCCCCGGCGGGGATGACCACGGCTTCGCAGTCGCGCTGGAAGGTGATGGGTTCGCCCTTGGGTGCGTACATGGCTCGGATCCCCGGGTTTGCTGAACGGTGTGGCGGACGGGTTCATGCTAGCAAAAGTGGACTTTCAGAGTCCGCATGTCCGGCGACGGTGCCGCGCCGGATCCCCTACACTGGGGGCGCGATGCAACCGGAGGAGCTGGCATGACAGATGACGGCACGATACGGCAGGGCGGCGGCGATCCCGCATTGGCCCGTGAGCTGAGTTCGGCGACGGTGGTCATCTTCCGCTCGGGGTTGACCGATACCCGTTCGGTGGTGCGGGCGCTGCACCGCAGCGGGGTGGATTACCGGGAGGTCGAGATGCCCATGGGATCGGCGCAGATGCGCGACCGATTCCACCAGCTCCAGGAGATGACCGGCTGGCGGAGCCTGCCCCAGATCTTCGTCCACGGCGCCTTCGTCGGCGGTCCCGATGAGCTCCTCGAGCATCCGGTGGTCGGCGGTGACACCGCAGCGTCGGCACGGGCCGAGCGCCCGGGCCGTGCGCTGGGTTATGCCGGGCTGATCCCGTTCGTGGTCGGCCTGCTGGTGGCCGCCGCCGCTCCCGCGGGGGTCCACGAGCAGGCGGTGGCCGCCACCCTGGCCTACGGCGCCGCCATCCTGGCGTTCCTCGGCGGGGTCCACTGGGGGGTGGCGCTGCTGCGGGACCAGCGCCCCTGGCCGGTCATGACAGTCGGTGTCCTGCCGGCGCTGGTCGGCTGGCTGGGTGCCGGGCTCGGGGTTGTTGCCGCCCCTGCCGCCGGGGCACTGCTGCTGGCCGCCGGGTTCGCCGCCTGGTACGGCTACGAGCGCCTCGCCGATCCGGGGACCGGCTTCCCGCCTTGGTACCGCCAGCTCCGCGGGCGGCTCACCGCCGTGGTCTGCGCTGTACTCGTGCTGCTGGCGCTGATCGCCTGATTTCCGGGGCCGGGCCGATCAGTCCCGGCCCAGCCACTGGATGCGGTAGAGGTCCAGGCGGCGGTCCTTGTAGTTGCGGACGGATCCCTCGTTGCGGATCTCGGTGAGCTTGTCCAGGTCCAGGTCGACGATCAGGGTCATCTCCGTGTTCGGCGTCGTCTCCGCCACGATGGCGTCGTGGGGGAAGGCGAAGTCCGCCGGCGAGAACACGGCCGACTGTGAATACTGGATGTCGATGTTCTCGACCTTGGGCAGGTTGCCGACGGATCCGGTGATCGCCACGTAGCACTCGTTCTCGATGGCCCGGGCCTGGGCGCAGCGGCGCACGCGCAGGTAGCCGGTCTGCGTGTCCACCCAGTACGGCACGAAGAGGATGCGCGCCCCTTTCTGGTTGAGGATTCGCGGCAGTTCCGGGAACTCGGAGTCGTAGCAGACCAGGATGCCGATCTTGCCGATGTCGGTCTCGAAGACCTTCAACTCATCGCCGCCGCGCACCCCCCAGTAGGAGCGCTCATCCGGGGTGATGTGCAGCTTGTGCTGCTCGTCGGTGGTGCCGTCGCGCCGGCACAGGTAGGAGACGTTGTAGAGCGACTGCTCCTGGTAGACCGGCATCGAGCCGGCGATGATGTTGATGTTGTAGGAGACGGCCAGGCGCGACATCTCATCGACGATCTCGTCGGTGTACTGCGCCAGTCCGCGGATGGCCTCGGCCGGGTTCTCCTGGTTGAACAGTGACAGCAACGGGCCGTTGAAGAACTCCGGGAACAGGGCGAAATCGGCGTTGTAGCCGGCTAGGGCGTCCACGAAGAACTCGACTTGGTCGATCAGTTCATCGACCGAGCTCATCGGGCGCATCTGCCACTGCACGGTGCCAACCCGGACCACGGCCTTGCGCCGCGTGATCAGCGGCTGCTCCTTGGGCTCGTAGAAGATGTTGTTCCACTGCACCAGGGTGGCGTAGGCGTGCGAGTCGCGGTCCGACGGCAGGTAGTCGGTGATGATCCGCCGCACGTGGAAGTCGTTGGCGAGCTGGAAGGAGAGGATCGGATCGTGGATCTCGCGGCGCTTGACCAGCTCGATGTACTCCTCGGGCGACATCTCGTCGGCGTGCCGGGTGTAGCCGGGAATGCGCCCGCCGGCGACGATGCCGCGCAGGTTCAGGCGCCGGCACAGCTCCTTGCGCGCGTCGTAGAGCCGACGGCCGAGGCGCATGGCGCGGTACTCCGGATCGACGAAGATGTCCACGCCGTAGAGGACGTCGCCGTTGGGGTCGTGGGTGGTCAGGTAGCCCCCGCCGGTGATCTCCTCGTAGGTGTGCTTGTCGCCAAAACGGCCGTAGTCCACGATGAGCGTGATGGCGCCGGCAACCACACGACCATTGTCCTCGATGCAGATCTGCCCCTCCGGGAAGCGGTTGATCTGCGCGGCGAACTGCTCCCGGGACCACGCCCCGTCCATATCGGGATACACTTGGTCCATGATGCGCGCGACATCGTCATAGTCCTCGAGGACCATGTTGCGCAGGCGCAGGTGGTGCTCATCCTGTTCCGTCCGTTCCGTTTCCGGCTCTTCTTGCATGGACCTCGTGATCCCCTCTTCTGATCGGCCAAGGCGCTCCCGGGGGGGCGCAGCCCCCGAGTATACAAGCCTGTGCCGGCCCTTGGTGACCCCCCCGGTCTGGCTGCCGGTCGTGCTCTTGCTGATCCTGCTGGCACTGCCCGGGCGTCCGGCCCAAGCCGGGGTGGAGGTGGTCATCGAGGGGGTCAGCGGCGAGTTGGCCGATCAGGTGCGCGGCCATATCGGCGAACCGGCATCCGCCGACCCCGCGGTTGTTGCCGCCTTCCGCCGGCGGGCCCCGGAGCGGGCCGAGCGCGGACTGCAGGCCGTGGGCTATTACGACTCGCAGGTCCAGGTGCGTCGCGAGCGGATCGACGAAGAGCAGGTGCGGCTGACCGTGCTGGTGGATCCGGGTGAGCCGGTCCGCCTGAGCCGTGTGCACGTGCTAATCACCGGGCCGGCGGGGACGGATCCGGCCTTCGCCGGGATCGAGCAGCGGCTCGGCCTCGCCGAGGGGGATGTCCTCCACCACGGGCGCTACGAGGCGGCGCGCCGGGCGATCCAGAACCTCGCGCTGGATCGGGGGTACTTCGATGGCCGCTACGTCACCCGCCGGGTCGAGGTGGACCCGGAGGCCCGCGAGGCCGAGGTGATCCTGCATTACCACAGCGGCATACGGTACCGCTTCGGAGTGGTGCAGTTCGCCGAAGCCCCCCTGGCCGAAGAGTTCCTGCAGCGCCTGGTCCCCTTCGAGCGCGGCGAGCCGTACACCGCCGAGCAGGTGGCGGCCTTCAACCGCCAGCTGCTCGACAGCGGCTATTTCTCCGACGTGCGCGTTCGCCCGCAGCGCGATGGCACGGACGAGGGCGAGGTGCCGGTAGACGTGGACCTCTCGACCCGGGCCCGGCATGAGATCACCACCGGGGTGGGCTACACCACGGACCTCGGTGCCCGGATTCGTCTGGGTTGGCGCCGGCCCTGGGTTAACCAGTGGGGTCACTCCCTGGCGGTGGAAAGCGAGATCGCCCAGCGCCGGCAGAACCTGAGCGGCACCTATACGGTGCCGCTGCGCGACCCCCTGCGCACCCAGCTGGAATACCAGCTTGGGGTCCAGGCCCAGGACGTGGCGGACATCGATACCGAGCAGATCACCGCCTCCGTTCAGCACCGGCATCGGCTGGAGAGTGGCTGGCAGCAGGTCCTGTCCCTGCGCGCCCAGCGCGAGCGATACCGCATCGATGACGACCGGCGCACGACGCAGCTCTACATCCCGGGCGTCAGCTGGAGCCGGGTGCGCAGCCGCGGCGGGCTCGATCCGCGCTGGGGCGACCGGCAGCTGCTGGCCCTGGAGGTGGCGGACCCCGATCTGGCCTCGGACATTGAGCTGCGCCGTGTGCGTGCCGCCACCCGCTGGGTGCGCACGCTGGGCGAGCGGCACCGTTTCCTCGTCCGTGGTGAAGTCGGTGCGCTGGCCACGGATTCATTCGCGGATGTACCGCCGTCGCTGCGCTTTTACGCCGGTGGTGATCAGAGCGTGCGCGGCTACAAGTACCAGACGCTGGGGCCGGAGGAGGACGGCACGGTGATCGGCGGGCGTTACCTGGCCGTAGGCAGTGTCGAATACGGTTACCAGCTTACGCCCAACTGGCGCCCGGCGGTCTTTCTCGACAGCGGCAATGCCTACGCCGACTGGGACGACCTCGGCAGCGAAGCGAAAACCGGGGCCGGTTTCGGCATCCGCTGGTCGTCGCCGGTGGGGCCGGTCCGTCTCGATCTCGCCTCGACGGTGGGGGAGGCGGATGACTCCTGGCGTCTCCACTTTTCCATGGGGTCGGACCTGTGATCACTCTGCGTCGCCTGTTCAAGCTTTCCGGCACGATCCTTCTGGCGGTGCTCGGCCTGCTTTTGCTGGCGCTTGCCTGGCTGCTGATGACCACCTCGGGGGCGCGCCTGGCCGCCGCCGTGGCCGAGTCGGTGGAGCCGCGGCTGGAGCTGCGGGTCACCGGTGGCAACCTCGCGCGGGGCGTTGAAGTGGCGGACGTGGGCTGGCGCGATGAACGGGTCGACGTCGCCGTGACGAGCGCGGCCCTGGTCTGGCAGCCGCAGCGCCTGCTTGCCGGTGAGGCGCGGGTCGATTCCCTGCGGGTCAGTGGGGTCGAGGTGACCGTGGCCGAGGGAGAGGAGCCGCCGGTCCAAGCCGACCCGGAGGCCCGGGACGAGCCGCTGACCCTGCCCCGCATCGAGCTGCCCCTCGCCGTCGACGTCGAGAAACTGCTGGTCGAGCAGGTGACCCTGACCTTCGGTGATGCCCCGGCGCAGCGGATCAAGCGTCTGGAGACCGCGTGGACGGCTTTCGGCACCGAGTGGCGCATCCATCGGTTGCTGGTTGAGCGGGACGACGCCCGGGTGGAGCTGGAGGGCTCGCTGCATACCGCCGAGAGCTATCCGCTGTCCCTGTTTGTGCGCGGCACGGCGGCAGCCCCCGGGCTGCCGGAACGTCTCCGTTTCGCCTCGCGGTTCGGCGGCAGCGTGGCGGCGTTGCGGGTGACCAGCACCCTGGCTGGGCCGGTCAGCGGCGCGATCGATCTGGATATCCAGCCGCTCGATCCGCAGCTGCCTCTGCGGATCGAGACCGAGGATCTGGATGGCGGCTGGCCCCTGGATACCCGGGGGGTCGTGGCCGCCGAAGGGCTGAACCTGACTGCCGAGGGGGATCTCGACGGCCTGCGCGGCACCCTGGACACCGATCTGACCGGTGAGCACGTGCCCCGCGGGTACTGGCGCAGCCGGTTCGAGGTTGATGCCGAGGGGGCGCGTCTTACCGATTTGCGGGGTGAGCTGCTCGGCGGCGAGCTCGAAGGGCAGGCGCGGCTCGGCTGGGACGCCGACGGGGTGCGTTGGGACGTGACCGCCGAGGCCGTCGCCTTGGATCCGTCGCTGGAATGGCCGCAGGCCCCGCAAGGGGTGAGCGGACCGCTCAGCGTCCGCGGTCAGGCCGGCGGGGAGGGGTGGGCGTTGACCATCGATACCCCCGGCCTGAGTGGCGAGCTGCACGGGCGCGCGGTGGCCGTCCGCGGCCGTGGCGAGCACACCCTGGACGAGGTCTGGCGCCTGAGCGGCATCGAGGCGCGGGTCGATGGTGGGGAGGTCTTGCTGGACGGTGCCCTGGCGGAGACCTGGGATGTAGAGCTACGCGCCCGGCTGTCTGATCTCGGCGCGCTGGACGAGCGTCTGGGCGGCGCCCTGGAGGCCCATGCACGGGTGCGCGGCGCCCCCGACGCCCTGGATATCGAAAGTGCCGGCCGTGGGCGCGGGCTGCGCTACGACGCCTACCACATCGATGCCCTGGACTGGCAGGCCGATGTCCCGGCGCTGGCGCAGCAGCCGGGCGATGCCGTCGTGCAGGCCCGAGGTATCGAGCTGCCCCAGGGGGGAGTCGACGAACTCGAGATGCGCGCCACCGGCAGCCGCGCCGCCCACCACTTAGGGGTGCGCCTGCACGCCCCCGAGGGGCAGGGCCACCTGGGGGTGGCCGGGGGCTGGCAACCGGAATTCGGCTGGAGTGGGCTGCTCGTGGACGCCGGCGGCGAGTTCCGCGACCACCGGGTTCGCCTGGATGCCCCCTTCCCGATGCGCTATGCCGACGAGGAGCTTGAACTTGGGGCGCAGTGCTGGCGTTACCGGGACGCGCGCCTGCAGCTGCCCGACGGTGTGCGCGCTGGCCCCGAGGGGGCCGACCTGCGATTCCTCCTCGAGGGCTTCGACCTGGCCTGGGTAGAGCCTTGGCTCCCCGCCGGGGTTGACTGGGAGGGCGGCCTGTCCGGGGACGGCGCGGTCCGCTGGACCCCGGAGGAGGGTGTGGACGCCCGGGTCCGGGCGGAAAGCCTCGATGGGCGCCTGGCCCTGACGCTACACGACGAATTCGACGATGGGGATCCGGTGATTCGCGACGTCGATTATCAGCGCCTGGCTGTCCAGGGGCGCTATAGCCCTGACGAGGCGGAGGCCCAGCTCGACTTTGAGGCCGCCGATGCGGGCAATGCGGCGCTCCGGGTCCGCGGCGATCCGCGTGCGGACGGTGAGGCCGTTGCCGGCGAACTGAGGGTCGACGGCCTGCGCGTGGGCTTCTTCCGGCCCCTTGTGCCCGATCTCAGCGAACTGGCCGGTGAGGTCAATGCTCGGGCGCAGCTCACCGGTACACGCAGCGATCCGCGGTTGGCCGGGCGGGTCGAGCTGCGGGATGGCATCGTAGCGGCGCCGCAGTCCGCCAGCCGTGTGGAGGACTTGGGGCTGTGGGTCGCTTTCGACGGCGATCAGGCCGATATCGGCGGCGGCTTCCGGGTCGGCGACGGCCAGGCGCGGATCCAGGGGGACGCCGCCTGGAACGGGGATGACTGGCGCGTGGACCTGGGCCTGGACGGGGACGAGCTATGGGCGGACGTGCCCCCGTTCGCCGAGTTGGCGGTCAGTCCGCGGCTGAACCTGGCAGTGCGCCCGGGCCAGGTGCGCGTTGGTGGACAGGTGCAGGTGCCGCGGGGCGCCATCGCCATACGCGAGCTTCCGGACCGGGCGGTAGGGCATTCGCGCGATGTGGTGGTGGTTCGCCGCGACGAAGAGGCGCCGGCGCTGACCGACGCCATGCCCGAAGGCTGGCAGGTAGAGGGGGATGTGGAGCTGGCCCTCGGCGATGCGGTCACCCTTGCCGCCTTCGGGGTGCGCGGGCGCCTCGGCGGGGCCTTGCGTGTGCTCCAGCAGCCGGATGGATCCACCGAGGCTTACGGCGAGCTGCGCGTCGAGGATGGCGAGTACCGTGCCTACGGGCAGCGCTTGGCCATCCGGCGGGGGCTGGTGCTGTTTGCTGGTCCGCTGGATCGGCCGCAGCTCGATATCGAGGCTGTGCGGCGGATCGAGCGTGACCGGGTAACGGCCGGCATCCGCGTCGGCGGCTTTGCTGACGAGCCCCAGGTCACGCTGTTCAGCGAGCCGACCATGTCCCAGGAGAACGCCCTGTCCTACCTGATCCGGGGGCGGCCGATGGGGGCCGAGGGCCCCGGGACCGACGAAATGCTCGCCTCGGCGGCCCTGGCCCTCGGGCTTTACGGTGGCGCCGGCGTGGTCACCGCGGCGGCCGAGCAGGTGGGTATACGCGATTTCGACATCGACACTGCCGGCGAGGGCGAGGACGCCCAAGTGGTGCTCTCCGGGTACATCACTCCGCGGCTCTACGTCGCGTACGGGGTGGCCGTGTTCAGCCCGGTGAATACCGTGACCCTGCGCTACTACCTGACCTGGCAGCTTTACCTCGAGGCGGTCAGCGGTGAGGATAGCGCCCTCGACCTGATGTACCGTTTCGATATCGACTGAGGTGACGGGGCGCCATCAGACTGCGGCGCCCCGTTGCGGTGCCAGGGGGCACCGGGCTGGATCGAAGGTCGGGTCATCGATCCGCTGGTGGATGGCCTCGATGGCGTCGTCCTCGTGGCGGAAGATGTTCTCCGCGCCGATCTCGGTCTCCAGCCCGGCGCGCTGCATCACCTCCCGGACCTGAAGCTTGACCCCGGCCAGCACCAGGGTCACGCCATTGTCGTCAAGCCGCTCCCGCAGCCCGTGCAGGCTCTCCACCCCGGAGGAGTCGATGGAGGTGATGCCGTCGGCGACGAGCAGCAGGAAGCGCGCCTGCGGGTGCTCGTTGTTGATCTGCAGCACCGTGTCCTCTAGGTGGCCGACATTGGCGAAATAGAGTGGCCCGTCGAAGCGCAGCGCCGCGATGTGCTCGCTCTCGGGCAGGTCGAAAAAGCGTGCGTCGCGCAGCGCTCCGTCCTCCGGGTGGCGCGAGAGGATAACCACCCGTGGGCGCATGGTGCGCAGCAGGTAGAGCACGATCGCCAGCCCGGCGCCGAGGAGGATGCCGTAGTCGAGGTGGGGGGCAAAGATCAGGGTCCCGCCGAAGGTCACCAGCGCGGCGATACCGTCATGGCGGTGGGTGTGCCAGGTCTGTACCAGGGCCCGGATGTTCACCAGTCCGATCACCGCCATGATGATGATCGCCGCCAGGATTGCCTCGGGCAGGTGGTGGAGCAGCGGGGTGAGGAAAAGCAGGGTCAGGCCCACCAGCGCCGCCGTGAAGACCGAGGCCAGGCCGCTGCGGGCTCCGCTGTCGTGGTTCACCGCGCTGCGCGAGAACGAGCCGCTGACCGGGAAGGCCTGGAAAACGCTGGCGGTGAGGTTGGACAGCCCCTGGCCGACCAGCTCCTGATTGGGATCGATGCGGTCGCGGGTACGCGTCGCCAGGGCCTTGGCGATGGAGATCGCCTCCATGAAGGCGACCAGGGCGATCACCGCCGCCGTGCCGAGCAGGGTGACCACCAGGTCCCAGCTCAGCTCGGGCAGCGCGGGCGCGGGCAGGCCCTCGGGCACCGTACCCACCACGGCCCCGCCGAGGTCTTCAAACCCCACCAGGTAGCTCACCGGCACGCCGACGGCCACTGCCAGCAGGACGCCGGGGATCCGCGGCAGCCAGCGCCGGGCGGCGAGCATCAGAGCCAGCGCGCCGAGCCCCATAGCCAGCGTGGGCAGATGAGCATTCTCCAGCCGACCGAGGACGTCGGCGAAGGCCACCAGCATTCCGGCGTCGCGGTCCAAGGGAACGCCGAGCAGGTCGTTGACCTGGGACAGGGCGATGACGATGGCAGCGGCGTTGGTGAAGCCCAGGATGACCGGGTGGGCGAGAAAGTTCACCAGAGTGCCCAGGGAGAAGAGTCCGAGCACCAGTTGGATCACGCCGACCAGGAAGGCGAGGGCGATAGCCAGGGTGATGAACTCGCCGCTGCCCGGCTCGGCCAGCGGGGTCAGTGCCGAGGCCGTTAGCAGGGCCACTACAGCGACCGGGCCGGTAGCCAGCTGCGGCGAGGAGCCCCATACGGCTGCGACGATCACCGGCAGGAAGGCAGCGTACAGGCCGTAGTAGGGCGGCATACCGGCCAGCGCCGCATACGCCATGGACTGGGGGATGAGCACCAGCGCCACGGCGATGCCGGCGATCAGGTCGGCCCGGATGCTCGCCGGGGTTGGACGGGGCCACTCGCGACAGGGGATCAGGCGGCGGGCGGGGGCCCACCGCCCGCTGCCGTCAAAGCGCATCGAGTTGCCTCAGCGATGCCGGTAACAGGCGCAGGTCCACCAAGCCGGTGACCAAGGCCTTGCCGAAGGTCGCCTCGTCTTCGTAGAGGAGCTTGTAGTACTGGACCTTCATGGTTAGGGCACTGCCCAGGATCAGTCCGCCCAGGGCCAGCGGTGCGCTCAGGGCCAGAGTGGACATGCCGGTGATGCCCTGGCCGAAGGTGCACCCCATTGCCAGGGGGCCGCCGATGCCCATGAGGACGCCACCGCTGAGGTGGCGGTTGAAGTCCTGGCGGTCGGCGAACCACTCAAAGCGGAAGCTGCGGCTGATCAGGGCCCAAAGGAAAGAGCCGAGGATTACGCCGCCGATGACCATCACGCCCACGGTGACCAGTGCCGGATCGAAGCCGCTGGCGGTGTATTCGGTGCTCTGCACCAGCGGACCAACGAAGTTGACCCCCTGCGGTGCCAGCCAGCGGGTGCTCTCCGGGCGGCCGGTGTCGGTGTCGGGGTGGTGGAAGTCCCAGTCTGTGGCGTAGGTCTGCAGGGTATCCCGCTGACCCATCTCGTCGGCCACGTAGACGTTGCTGGTCACCGTCCAGACCGCGACGATGCAGGCGCCGATGATCAGGGCCCCGGAGACGGCGTTGCGGTCCCGGCGGAAGCCGGTCACCCGCAGCACGGCGTAGAGCAGGGCGCCGCCGATGAACAGGGCCAGGAGCGGCCGCACCCAGTGCCCCGCCTCGCCGGCGATGAGGCTGCCCAGGTCCTGGCCGTGGCTGTGGGACAGGGCCGTCGCCTGGACCCATCCGAAGAGCAGATCGCGCAGCGAGGCGTCGACCAGCGGCAGGGGATTGACCATGAAAAAGGCCACCGTGCCCAGGATCGCGGCCACGAATAGCGACTTGAGGTTGCCGGCGCCGATGCGCACCACGGTCTTGTTGCCGCAGCCGCTGCCCAGGGTCATGCCGATGCCGAAGAGCAGGCCGCCGACGAGGTAGCCGGCCCAGGCGAAGTCGGCGCTGCGATATGGTGGCATGCTCTCGTCGGCATTGATCAGCCCCAGTGGCTCGAGCAGCCCCACGCCGAGGATCGCCACGGCGATGATCAGGATCCACATGCGCATCCGCTGCCAGTCCTGCATGTTCACGATGTCGGAGACGGCGCCCATCGTGCAGAAGTTGCTCTTGTTGACGACGGCACCGAGGACCACCGCGATGGCGAAGACGGTGCCGAGCATCGTCCAGTGCGCTGCGATAAAGGAATCGAAGACCATAACTGTGCGACCCTTCAGCGTCGGTTCAGGAGGGCAGCCCGGCGGCGCCGGGCGGTCTGCGTCTCTGCCCGGCACATTCTTCAGCGTGCAAGCGTTGCCCGGAATATCCCAAACGGGGGACTGCAGTCGCTGAACGGCCCCCCGCGCGGGGGAGAGGGTAGCCGAGGTGGCGTCTCAGGTGGTGGGGCGACGGGTCAGCCCGAAGTCCACGGCCTTGATAGCCGCCTCAACCCGGGAGTGGACGCCGAGCTTGCGCAGCACCGATTTGACATGAAGCTTGACGGTCCCGTCGGAGATTCCCAGGTGCCGGGCGATGACCTTGTTGCTCTCGCCGGCGGCCAGGCGTTCGAGGATGTCCCGTTCCCTCGGGGTGAGGCCGGCGAAGGGGTCCGGCGGGGTGTCGTCGGCTCGCTGATCAGGCGGCTGCCCCAGGGCCCGCGCCAGGGTGTCGGTCAGTTGGGGCGCCACGGCGATCTTACCGTCGGTGGCCTGGTGCAAGGCGGAGATCAGGTAATCGGGGTCGTTGTGTTTGAGCAGGTACCCCTGCGCCCCGGCGCGCAGGCAGTCGAACAAGTCGCGCTCCTCCTCGCTGCCGGTGAGCATCACCACCGGCAGCCCGGGGTGCTGATCGTGGATCCGCCGCAGGACCGTCAGCCCGTCCTGTCCGGGCATGCGCAGATCGAGCAGCACCAGATCGGGTCCGAACGAAGCCACCAGGGCGAGCACGTCGTCCTGGCCGGAGCCGCTCGCGGTGGTCAGCCCCTGGGCGTTGAGCAGCTCCTGCAGCGCGGCGCGGAAGAGCTGATGATCATCGACAAGCAGGATACGCATGGTCGTTGAACCCCGCTTGGTGAAGGCTCTTGGTGGTCCACGTCAGGCGCTGCGGCTGCGGCAGGCGCAGATGGATGGCAGTGCCCTGGCCCGGCTCGCTCTCCACGCTCAGGATCGCCCCCAGGTGCCGGGCGCGCTCGCGCATCCCCCGCAGGCCGTGTCCGCGGGGCTGGGTCGGGTCCGAATCGGGTACCTCGTCCACCACGAAGCCGCCGCCGTCGTCCTCGATCAGCAGGCAGAGGTCACCGCCGGGGGTCTCCAGCTGCAGGCGGACATTGCGGGCGCCGCCGTGGTGCCAGGCGTTGGACAGGGCTTCCTCGACAATGCGGTGGATGTGCAGCTGCTCGCGCTCGCCGAGGGCCAGCTCCGGCCAGCGGTGGATCAGTCGGACCTCGATGCCGCTGTCCCGGCTGAACCGGTTGACCAGTCGGCTCAGGGCCGTCTCCAGCGGCGTGCCCAACGCCTGCGTGCGGAACTGCTGCATCACCGTCCGGACCTGGTCGTTGGTGTGGTCGAGCCGGGTGCGCAGATCCTCCAGCGGGGCGAGCAGGGCCTCGGTGTCGGCTCCGCTGCTGACCCGTTCCTCCAGCTGCCGGACCCGCAGGCGCAGCGTGGCCACCTCCTGGGCGACCGTGTCGTGTAGTTCGTGGGCGAGGAGGTTGCGCTCCTCCTGCAGCGCGCTGTGATGGGTGCGGTACTCTTCGCGGATCCGGGCGATGGCCGCGCCGAGCTGACGGCCGATCCACTCCAGCATGCGCGGCGGGTGCATCCAGCGCTGTGCTTCGTGCGGTTCGAAGTACAGGTTGTAGATGCCAACGCCGTTGCCGCCCGGATCGAGAATCGGTACCGCCAGCATGGCCAGCTGTGGTCGGTTCGGCAGCGGGTTGCAGCCGCTGCGCCGGATGCACTGACGCAGGTCGCCGCGGAACTGCACAGCGGTGCGTTCTCCGGCGATGGCGCAGGGGCAGCCCTCCGCCGGCTGACGACGCTCGGCGTCGATGAAGCCGGCGTTGAGTCCGTTGGCCTCGACCAGGCGCAGATAACCCTGCTCGTCGAAGAGGCGCACGGCGGCCGCGGCGGCCCCCGTCTGCTCGATGAGTCGTGCCAGGCCGTGCTCGAGCAGTTCATCGAGGTCGCGGGCCTGCGCCGCCACTACGCCCAGGGCGCTGAGCAGGTGCAGGGCTTCCTGCTCGGTGGCTGAGGATGCGGAGGCATGCGGCGTATCGGGGTAGTGTGTGGGGGTCGGGAGGGTCCGCAACCGGCGCAGCGGCCGCCAGCGGCTGGAGCCGCCGGGTCCCTCGTGGAATCCATGCCCGTGGGGCTCCCGTGCGTTGGGGGGCTCGATAGTGCGCGCCGCCCGTTGCCGGCGCAGGCCGGTTGGGTCCGCATCTCTCCCGGCGTACATGTCTCCTCCTGACGTTCAACCGGGGGCCCTTTGGAACGTAAGTCCTTGTTTTTATTAGGGCCGTTGCTGTTTTTTTCGCCGCAGAAAGTCCGCGGCTATCTGCCTCATATATTCAGACTATATTCATCAGCACGTCCGGAATAAAGGGGGGGAAGGCGAAAAATTGATCTGACGCAAACGTCACCCTGGGGCGGCGCATGCTGCACCGGACCGCTGCGCGCGGACGAAGTCCACGAAGCGCTCGGCCCATGGCGTGGCCCACGTATGGCGCAGGTGGGCGTACGAGGCCAGGGTGTTGCCGGTGACCAGGCCGTCCCGGCCCCCGCCCAGGCCCTGGCCGCGATCAACGAGGTAGGCGCACGGCAGTTCCTGTGGCAGAGGCGCGCGGAGTCGGGAGTAATGGAATTCGTGGGCCGGGATCCCGGCCGTCCCGGCCCCCGGGTTCCACGGGGCCTGCGGCGAGGCGTGCAGCGTCATGTATCCGTGCCCCTGGGGCCGGTCGGTCATCTCGGCGTCCACCGGGAAAACACCAGCCATGGCGTGATAGCCATCGTGGGTGTGGAGCTGCCGGCACAGGTAGAGCAGTCCGCCACACTCGGCGTAGACGGGCAGTCCCGCCGCCGCAAGCCGGGCAACCGCTCGCCTCATGGCCTGGTTGGCGGCGAGTTCGGCGGCGTGACGCTCAGGGAATCCGCCACCGAGGATGAGCCCGTCGAGCGCTGGAAGGCGCATGTCGGAGATCAGGTCGATCCAGTGAAGCCGGGCACCGGCCCGTTCGAGGGCCTCCAGGTCCCCAGGGTAGTAGAAGTTGAACGCCCGGTCGTGGGCGATCCCGATGTCCACATCCGCCGCCCGCCCCAGGGTCGCGGGTCGGGCTGGGGCTGGTAGTGGCGGGGCCGTCGCCGCCAGAGCCTGTAGGCCGTCAAGATCGAGGTGCGTCTCGGCCCGGTCGGCCCAGCGATCGATCACCCGCTGGGCCTGCGCCTGCTCCGCCGCCGGGATCAGCCCCAGATACGGGGCGTCGATGTGCAGCGTGCGGTCGTCGGGAACGGCCCCGAACACGGGCAGATCGGTGTAGGTCTCCAGGGCCTGGCGTAGCTTGCGTTCGTGGCGGGAGCCGCCGACGCGGTTGAGGATCACCCCGGCGACCGGGGCCTGCGGGTCGAAGCCGGCGTGGCCGAGGACCGTGGGGGCGATCCCGCGGGTCATGCCCCGGGTGTCGACGATGAGCACGATCGGTGCCTGCAGCTCTGCGGCCAGTGCGGCGTTGCTGTCCCGGCCGCCGGGGTCGACGCCATCGTGCAGGCCCTTGTTGCCCTCGATCAGCGCCAGGCTGTCGCCGGCCCCGGCCACCTCGGCGCGGATCTCGTCGCGCGCCATGGTGTGGTGGTCGAGGTTGCGGCACGGGTGGCCGCTGGCCAGCGTCAGCCAGCCGGGGTCGATATAGTCCGGCCCGCGCTTGTAGGGTCGCACCCCGACCCCCTGGCGGATCAGGGCTGCGGCCAGGCCGACGCTCAGGGAGGTCTTGCCGGAGCCCTTGTGCAGGGCCGAGAGGTAGAGCCTGGCTGGGTGTCCGGTCATGCCGCGGGTCACTGGCCCGGCTCGGGGGTTGCCCGGGTTTCGGAGTCGGCTGCTGGCGGGTCTTCCGCCGCCGTTCGCTCCTCCGGGGGGTGCACCGCTGCCAGGGGCAGCGCGCGCAGCGCCAGCAGGAGGATGAGCAGGGCCAGCCCGGGGCCGGCCAAGCTCAGCAGGGCCTCCCAGGCGCTGGGGAGGTAGGAGGCAGCCTCCCCGTCGAAGACGGCGCCCTGGACCTCGCGCCCCGGAAAGATCTGCAGCGGAAAGGCCTGGGCACCGACGATCATCACGAAAAGATGGGCGAACCCGCCGATCAGGGCAACCCCCGAGGCCCAGGCGAGGGCCTGACCACGAGCGCGGGCCGCCTTCCGCAGCAGGAGGAGAGTGGG
Source organism: Halorhodospira sp. 9628 (assembly GCF_022228075.1). Taxonomy (NCBI): domain Bacteria; kingdom Pseudomonadati; phylum Pseudomonadota; class Gammaproteobacteria; order Chromatiales; family Ectothiorhodospiraceae; genus Halorhodospira; species Halorhodospira sp. 9628. The sequence continues at coordinate 55,266 of NZ_JAJNRF010000011.1, read as the reverse complement.
CGTGATGATGCCGACGGCGACTGCCCCGAGCCAGAACACGATCGGGTAGACGCCGCCGTCGACGAGGAGGAAACGGGCAATGTCCCTATGGCCCGGCTGGTAGGCAAGGGTCACGAAGTGCAGCGCCAGCAGGGTGGCCAGGGCCAGCAGTGCGACGAGCAGGATGCTGCCGAGCCGCTCCGTGGCCCGGGGCGGCGGCGCCTGGCCCTGGGCGCGCAGCACCGCCAGCCAGATCAGGGAGAGGGCCGCCGTGCCCAGGGTGAGTGCGGCGGCGAGGAAAAGCGGCATCATGATGGCGCCGCCGTAGACCGGACGGGCGGCGAGCATGGCGAAGATCGAGCCGACGTTCAGCGCCAGCAGGACCGCTACCACCGCGGCCAGGGCGCCGGCGGTCACCGTGTAGCGACGCATGCGCGGCTCGATCAGGGTGGCCAGGTAGAGCAGGGCGACGGCCAGAAACGCCGTGTACAGGAAGAGGTTGCGGCTGAAGCTCGACATCAGGTTGAGTTCCAGCGGCGGAAGGATGCGCTGCGGGCTGCCCAGATCCAGGCTGAGGACCGCCAGCCCGCCGACCAGCAGTGCCGCCGCGGACGCCGTGCCCAGGCGGGCCCACGGCTCGCCGGATTGCCCCAGGGCGCCGGGGGCCAGTGCCGCCAGGGCGAAGGCCCCGGCGCCAGCGAGGATCAGGCCGATGGCGACGACGTGTGGCCACCCCCAGACCACCTGCTGGCCCATGCCGGTCAGGTGGTGGCCGGCCACGATGAGATAGAGGCCTGTTGCCGCCCCGATCAGCGCCAGCACGCCGGCGCCAGCCATGGCGGCAGCCCAGCGCAGCGGGTGGCGCGTGCCCAGGTGTCGATAGCGAATCCGTGTCGCCATGACTGATGCTCCCTCAGGACAGTCCGTGGTAGCGCACGCCGGCATCCAGCGCCAGGTCCGGGCGCAGAGATTCGGCGCTGCGCTCGCGCAGGGCGTGGCGTATCTCGCTGTCGGGGTCGTTGAGATCGCCGAAGACGAGGGCCGCGTGCCCCGCCTCGGCGCAGCGTGCCACGCAGGCCGGGGCCTCGCCCCGGTCGATGCGGTGGACGCAGAGGGTGCATGACTCCACGGTACCCTTGCCCCGTGGGTGGTTGGGCGAGCGTTCGTCGACCGGCGCATGGACGAAGGCGCGGGCGTGGAAGGGGCAGGCCACCATGCAGTAGCGACAGCCGATGCAGCGATGCTTGTCGACCAACACGATGCCGTCGGCGCGCCGGAACGAGGCCCGTGTGGGGCAGACACTGACGCAGGGCGGTTCGGCGCAGTGCTGGCACATCACCGGCGCAGAGTGGCCGGGACCGTCTGCCTCGGCTGGCTGCAGGTCCACCTTGCGGATCCAGTGGATGTCGCCGCCCGCGTTGTCGGCGGCGGGCCAGCCGTTCTCCTCGCGGCAGGCGTCCACGCAGGCCCGGCAATCCCGGCGGCAGCGGTTGGTATCCACCAGCAGTCCCCAGCGGGCCCCGGCATCGGCCCCGCCATCCGGGTGTGCCTGGACTAGGAAAAGCCCGGGGGCGAGCGCGGCGCCGGCAAGCGCCGCGGCGCTGCCGAGCAGCCGCCGGCGGCTGATGCCGCCCGGATCCCTATCGCTCATCGTGCCCCTCCGTGTCGTCGCTGCTGTGGCATTGGAAGCACGCCATCTCCACGGCGGTGTACTCGTGGCAGCTGGTGCAGAAGGCCATCTCCGGGACGCCCTGCGCCTGCTGCTCGGCAGGGGTGGCGTGGCAGTTCACGCACCCCTGCAGGCTCTTGTCGGCGTCTCGCCGGCCCTCGCGCACTGACTCATCCTTGTGCGCCCGGAGCAGGTCCATGTGCTCGCGGCGCATGGTGCCGGCATCGTCGTGGATGCAAGCGTCGCCCCGGGGCTCGGGACGGTCGGCGAGGGCTGACGGCTCGCCACCGTTGCCGGGCAGGCCGCCGATGGCCAGGGCAAGGCCGGTGGCCACCAGCACCAGTGCGGCCCCGGAGCCGATCCACGCCAGTCGATGTCTCCGCCGCATGGCCGGTTCCCCCTACTCGCCCAAGCCCATCTCGATGTACCCCGTGGGGCAGACGTCTCGGCAGATGTGGCAGCCCACGCAGCGGCTGTAGTCGGTCTGCACGTAGCGGCCGATGGCCCGCTCAGTTTTGGGCACGCGCTGCACGGCGGTCTGTGGGCAGTAGACGAGGCAGTTGTCGCACTCGAAGCAGAGCCCACAGCTCATGCACCGGCGAGCCTCGCCAACGGCCGTCTCGGCGGGCAGCGGCTGGATGCGTTCGCTGAAGTCGCCGATCACGCCTTCCGGGTCGATGGCTCGGCGTTCGCGCTCGGGGCGTTCCCCGGGGGTGAAGTGGCCGAGGTAGAGCCGGTCGTGGCGAATCACCTCGTGGGTGGCGCGGTCCTCGAAGTTGTGGATGGCGAAGCCGCTCGTATCGGTGCCGCGCACCGCTGCCGGCTCATAGGGTTCCGGTTCGCGGCCTGCCCGCCGCAGCGCGTCGAGCAGTCGGAAATGGTGGGCATTGACCTTGGGCGGCCGGGACGGCTCGCGGCCCTGGAGGTAGGCGTCGATGCCCTGCACTGCCGTGGCCGCCTGGCCGATGGCTGTGGTCAGCAGGTGCGGCTGGATGATGTCGCCGGCGACGAAGTGGCCCGGACGGCCGCTGAGCTGGTAGGACTGGTCCGCATCCATGAATCCGTGGCCGTTATCCAGCGCCTCGAGCCCCTCGAGGTTGCCCCGCTGGCCGATGGCGGCGATGACCAGGTCGGTTTCGACCCGGAACTCCGTGCCTTCGATCGGGTGCGGGGTGTTGCCCTCCATGCGGCACTCGGCGAAGCGCACCGCGCAGGCGCGGCCGTCGGCGTCGCGCTCGACGACCAGGGGCATCACCCCGTCGCGGATGGTCACCCCCTCGCGCAGCGCGTCCTCGATCTCCTGCTCCGAGGCGGCCATCTCCTCACGGGGAAACAGGGAGGTGAGAACCACCTCCGCTCCCTCGCGGATCGCCAGGTTGGCGGCGTCGTGGGCGGTGTAACCGAGCACGGCGTGCTCCGGCCGGTCCTCGTCGGGCAGCTCGGCACTGTAGCCCAGGCGTCGGGCCACGGAGGCCACATCGATGGAGGTGTCGCCGCCGCCGATGACCAGGATCCGGTCGCTGACCGCACCTAGACGGCCCTCGTTGAAGGCGCGCAGGAACTCGACGCCGGTCAGGCAGTTGGACGCCTCGTCCCAGCCGTCTACCGGCAGGGGACGCCCCTCGTGGGTGCCCACGGCCCAGAGTACGGCGTCGTAGTTGCTTTCGAGCTGTTCAAGGGTGACCTGCTCGCCGACCCGGTAGCCGGTGCGGACGTTGACGCCGAGGTCGAGGATGCGCTGGATCTCGGTGTCGACGACCTCGCGCGGAACGCGGTAGCCGGGGATCCCGTAGCGCATCATGCCGCCGAGCTCTGGCTGCGCCTCGAACAGGGTGCAGCGGTGGCCGCGCTTGCGCAGCTGGTAGGCGGCGGACAGCCCTGCCGGGCCACCGCCAATGACGGCCACGTGGTGCCCGGTGTCCGCTCCGGGCTCGCCGAGGTCCAGGCCGTGATCGCGGGCGTAGTCGCCGATCGTGTGCTCGATGGCGTTGATGGCGATGTGGTCGTCGACGACCCGCCGGTTGCAACCCTGCTGGCAGGGCGCGGGGCAGACGCGCCCCATCACCGCGGGGAAGGGGTTGGCGGCGGCCAGGCGGCGGAAGGCGAGCGCCTGCCAGGCCTCGCCTTCGGCGGGTTTCTCCAGGCCGCGGGCGGCGTGCAGCCAGCCGCGGATCTCTTCGCCGGCCGGGCAGTTGGCCTGGCACGGCGGTGTGCGGTGGACGTACGTCGGGCATTTATGGGACGTGTCCGCCTTGAAGATCTGCTCGCGCCAGGCGCGCTGCCGGTCGTCGCCGTCGCGGTAGCGACGGAACGTAAAGGGGATCTCTTCCGCGTGGGTCGCCATGACTCTCTCCCTCGTTATTCGGCCGGGGCCCGCGGGCCCAGCGCCGGCTTAAGCCTCGCTGCGGTCCAGCCGCACCGCGTTGCCCACCACCTCGTGGAGGCTGATGACGGTCTCGCGCGGGATGTCGTAATACGGCAGGACCTTGCTGAACTGGGCCTTGCAGATGGCGCAGATGGCCACCATGCGGTCGACCCCGTGCTCGTCCATGGTCTCGCGCAGTGCGGAGACGCGGGGCTGCGCGCCCTTGACGCGCAGCTCCATGAGTTCATCGGTGAGCAGCCCGCCCCCGCCGCCGCAGCAGAAGGTCTCGTCGCCGATGGTGGCGTCGGCCATGTCCCGGAAGTTGTGCACGCTGGCGCGCAGCAGACGGCGGGGGATCTCCAGCTGCCCCCCGGGGCGCTGACCCATGCGGGAGGCCCGGGCGACGTTGCAGGAGTCGTGGAAGGTGACGCCGCCGTAGTGGCTGTTGGCCTCCGGGTCGAGGCGGATGGCGCCGCTGTCTACCAGGTCCTGGGTCAGCTCGCAGATGTGCTGCGGTACCGGGTAGCGCGGATCGAGCTGGCGCTGTAGCGCCCGCGCGTAGGTGTCGTCGGCATCCGCCCCGCGGCCGATGCCAGCCAGGGTGTTCCAGAAGCTGTACGCAACGCGCCAGGCGTGGCCGCACTCGCCGACCACGATGCGTTTGACACCCAGGTCCACGGCGGCCTTGCGGATGCGCTCGGCGATCTGCTTCATCTGCTCGTAGCTGCCGATGAACATGCCGAAGTTGGCCGCCTCCGAGGCGTAGGAACTCAGCGTCCAGGAGAGGCCGGCCTGGTGAAGGACCTTCGCGTAGCCCATCAGGCCGTCGACGTGGGGCTCGGCGAAGAAGTCCGCCGACGGTGTGACCAGGAGGATGTCCGCGCCCTCCTGATCGAGCGGGATGCGGATGTCGTGACCGGTGTCGTCCTTGAGATCCTCCTCCAGGCCCTCGAGGGTGTCCTCGAGGGCTGGGCCGGGGAGGCCGAGGTTGTTGCCGACCTTGTGGACCTTGCCGATGATCTCGTTGGTGTACTTCTGGCCGAAGCCGGCGGCGTCGAGGATCTCCCGGGCCGCCATGGAGATCTCCGCGGTGTCGATGCCGTAGGGGCAGAAGACCGAGCAGCGCCGGCACTGCGAGCACTGATGGAAGTAGGTGAACCACGCCTCCATGACCTCGCGGGTGAGCTCGCGGCCGCGGACCAGACCCGGGAAGTTGCGGCCGGCCGCCGTGAAGTGGCGGCGGTAGACATCGCGCATCAGGTCCTGGCGTGCCACTGGCATATTCCGCGGATCGGTGGTGCCCAGGTAGAAGTGGCATTTGTCGGTGCAGGCACCGCAGCGCACGCAGGCGTCCATGTAGACGCGCAGCGAGCGGTTGCGCTCGAGCAGGGTCTCCATGCGCGCCAGGGCGCGCTCCTGCCAGTCCTCCGGGATCTCGCCCGGGAAGCCGAGCGCCTCCTGGTGATCGCTGCTTGCCGGGTGCGGGCGCACGTGCCCGGTCGCCTCGTTCTCCATGCGCGGCGGGCCGTTGGCCTCGGGGTCCGCGGCAAGGGGCGGCACTTGGAAGGGATCCTGGCTCACGGCATCCTCACTCGTGCGGTTGGTGGGTGGCTTCCTGCTCCAGGGCGCGTGCCCACGGGGCGGTATGCCGGCGCTCCCGCGGGTTGTCCGGCTGATTGCGGGTGGGGCTGAAGAACACCCCGGCGGCGTGCAGCAGCTTGCTGAACGGGAAGACCATCATCAGCAGGGCGACCAGCGCCAGGTGGAGGAGCAGGAGCGGTTCGGTCGGCAGCGGCTGCCAGTCGAACTGCATCAGGCCGATGAAGAACGCCTTCACCGCCACGATATCGGTGGGCTGGAAGTGCTGCAGGCCCAGCCCGGTGAAGCCGATGGCCAGCAACAGGGCCAGGGCGGCGTGATCGGAGGGGGTGCTGATGTGGCGCACCCGCTCGATCCACAGGCGCCGCAGCCACAGGCCGATCAGGGCTGCCGCGAGAACGTAGGCGGCATACAGCCCGAGCGGCTGGATCCAGACCAGCCATTGCGGCACCGGATCGAGGAAGTAGCGCAGGTGGCGCAGGATGACCAGCAGCAGGGCCACGTGGAAGGCCCAGCTGAGCAGCCAGAGCAGCTTCTCGCCGCGGAAGAGGCTGCGGAAGGCCACCACCTCGCCGGTCACGCGCAGGGCGGCGCCGCCCCGGGAAGTCGGGGCGGGCGTGGTGGGGATGCGCAGCGGCGCTGGCGTGCGGGCGTAGAGGTAGACCCGCGCCGCCAGGCCGAGCACCAGCACCACGGTGGCGGTGTAGAACAGCACGGCAAAGGTTGCTGTCAGCACGGTACTCGCTCTCCCTGTCGCTCCCCGGGGCGGCGCTGTTGCCGTGGGCCTAGACGCAGCCGGTGGGCTTGGGCAGGCCGGCGTAGCGGCAGGCCTGCTTGGCCGGGCCGTAAGGAAAGAGTTCGTAGAGGTATTTGCTGTTGCCCTTCTCCGGGCCCAGGCGCTTGCCGATCTGCTTGGTCAGCACCCGCACCGCTGGTGCGATCTGGTACTCGTCGTAGTACTCGCGCAGGAAGTTGATGACCTCCCAGTGCTGCTCGGTCAGCTCCTGGCCATCTTCCTGCGCCATGATCTCGGCCACCTCGGGGCTCCAGAGGCTCAGGTCCTCGATGTAGCCTTCCTCGTCGGTAGGGATGGTGGTGCCGTTGACCTGGATTGCCATGGTTCGCTCTCCTCTTCTGCGGTCGTCTCTCTTCTCGTGGAGCCGGTGCGGCCGTGCCTCCGGTGCTCAGAGCCAGGCCTGGTGCGGCCCGTGCTCGGCGACCAGTTGCACGAAGCCGGTGTAATCGACCACCTCGATACCCTCGGCGATCTGCTCGGGGTCGATGCCGCGGGCCTCCAGATCGGGGCCGAGGACGTAGACCCGCCCGTCGCGGGCCGGGGTGTCGAGCTTGCCGGCCGCGTCACTGCGTGCCACGGCGGCGTAGACCCCGTCCTCGATCAGCAGCAGACGCTCGTTGCCGAGATGGGCCAGGCAGGCGTCGAGGTTGGGGGTCTGCCAGGGGGATTTGTTGACGGTGTGCAGCACGACGATTCCTCCTAGAACGACAGCACGACATCCTGGTCGGCCATCAGCGCGCCCATGCGCGCCCGATCGACGACTTCGACGGGGACGATCAGGTCCGCTTCCGTGAGCCCTCGCTCGTCGAGGGACTCGCGCTCGACGTAAAGCTTCTCGATGGCGTAGTCCTCCAGGGCGCGGAAGGTGGGTGCGAAGTTCTTCATGTCGATGGCCTTCGCGTTCTGCCCCTGGCGCAGCTGGAAGACCCCGTCGTCCAGGAACGCCAGGCTGACGTCCTGGTCGAAGGCGGCGGCGATCAGCACGACCTCCAGTGCCTCCAGGGCGTAGATGCTCCCGTGCGGCGCCTTGCGGTTCATGAACATGAACCGCTTGATATCGCCTTCCTGTTCCAGATCCATTGCCTCGCTCACGGTCTCGCCTCCTGTCGAATTGCCTGCGCCGGCGTCGCTAGTCGCCGAAGGTCACCAGCCGGTCCGCCTGGATGCCCACCTCGACCAGTTGACCGAGCCCGGAGATGCGGAAGCCCGGGGCCAGGATCTCGTCCTTGATGCCGCGACGCAGGGCGGCAGCGACGCAGACCACCAGATCGGTGTGATGGCGCTCGGCGAGCTCGGACCAGCGTCGGACCATGTTGCGGTCGTCCTGCTGCGGCTCCTGGAGCCGGTTGGCGTTGTGCACCCCGTCCATGTAGAAAAAGACGCGGGGCACCTCGTGGCCCTGTTCCAAGGCTGCGACGGCGAACTGGTAGGCGCTGTCCGATGCCTGGTGCTGGTACGGCCCCTCGTTGACCAGGATTCCGAATTGCATGGGTCCTCCTTGCCTAGAAGCGCAGATGGGCCGAGGCGTTGAGCTTGTGCCGCGAGCCCTGCCAGTTCTCGATGTGGTGCTTGGTGAAGGGCAGGCCGGTGAGCTCGAAGAAGCGCTTCCAGCCAATGCGCTCGATCCACTCGCCGACGCGTTCGTAGTCCCGAGCGTTGTCGCGGTAGGTGTAGAGGATCTTCTTCACGTGCTCGGCGACCTCGGGCCAGCGCGGCGGGTTGTTGGGCAGGCCGGCCACCACCAGCTTGTGGAACGTCGGCACGCCGCGGGCGTTGGAGTGGTTGCCGCCCACCCAGATAGCCAGGCGCGAGTGCTCCGGGTCGTTGATCTGCATCGGCGGGCAGGGCGGGTAGCAGGCGCCGCAGGCGACGCACTTGCTCTCGTCCACCTCCAGCGAGGGTTTGCCGTCGACCACCGCCGGGCGGATGGCGGCCACCGGGCAGCGGGCCACCACCGAGGGGCGCTCGCAGACCTGTCCGACCAGGTCGTGCTGGATCTTCGGCGGCTTGGTGTGCTGGATGTTGATGGCGATATCGCCCTGGCCGCCGCAGTTGATCTGGCAGCACGAGGTGGTGATGTGCACGCGGTTGGGCATCTCCTCGCGGACGAACTCCTGGTGCAGTTCGTCCATGAGCGCCTTGACCACGCCGGAGGCGTCGGTGGCGGGGATGTCGCAGTGCAGCCAGCCCTGGGTGTGCGAGATCATGGTCACCGACGGGCCGGTGCCGCCCACCGGGAAACCGGCGCCGCGTAGGGCGTCGATCAGCGGCTGGACCTTCTCTTCGCGGTCGACGGTGATCTCGGCGTTGGAGCGGATGGTGAAGCGCAGGTAGCCGTCGGCGTATTCGTCGGCGATGTCGCAGAGCTTACGCACCGTGGCCAGGTCCATCTGCCGCTGGGTGCCGGCGCGCACCGTCCAGACCTCCTCGCCGGTCTCCGAGACGTGGTGGAGCACGCCCGGCTGCGGCCGGTCGTGGTGGCGCCACAGCCCGAAGTTGCGGCGCAGCGTGGCGTGCATGTGCGGGAACGGATCCGGGGTCCCGCTCTCGACGGGGGACCGCGGTTGGTTGGTGGTGCTTGCTTCAGCCATGATTCGCTCTTCCTCCGCTGCTGAGCGCCCGGGGCGTTGACGCGTGCCTCACGAGGCTTGCTCGGACTGCATGTGCTGGCGCCGGTACCACTTCTCGGCCTCTTCGTCCCAGTCGTCGGTGCGGACGTAGGAGATCGAGCGCGGCTCGTGGATCATGTTCGGGTCGACCTCCAGGCCCACCGCCTCGAGGAAGTTGACCAAGCCGATGCGCTCGATCATCTCGCCGACCCGCTCGTGCTCGAGGGCGTTCTCGGCGAAGAAGTCGACGATCTCCTGGGCGATCTCGAGGATGCGCTGGTAGTCGGCGTCGCTGCGCAGGGGCAGGAAGGGCACCACTACCGTGCCGAAGAGGTCGCCGATGCGCAGGGTGCGCTTGCCCCCGACGAGGATGGTGACGCCCCGGTCCTGTCCCGGCGCCAGGGCCCGCGTCATGACGTTGATGCAGTGCATGCAGCGCACGCAGCTGGCGTTGTCGATCTCCAGGGTGTTGTCGTCGTTCAGGCTCAGGGAGCCGGAAGGGCAGCGGCTGACCACGTTGTCGATGGTGTGCTTGCGGCCCTTGGTCTCGACAAAGGCCTGGACTTCGGCCTGATCCACCTGGATGTCGTCGCGCCAGGTGCCGATGACCGCGAAGTCCGAGCGCTCGATGCTGTTCATGCAGTCGTTGGCGCAGCCCGAGACCTTGAACTTGAACTTGTACGGCAGGCTGGGCCGGTGCATGTCGTCGAGGAAGTTGTTGACGAGTAGGCGGTGGATCTTCTGCTCGTTGCAGCACGAGTGCTCGCAGCGGGCGGCGCCGACGCAGGACATGCCGGTGCGCACCGCCGGCCCGGCGCCGCCGAGATCGAGGCCGTAGGCGTTGAGCTCATCGAAGCAGGCCTGGACGTTGTCCGCGGTGATGCCCTGGAGCATGATGTCGCCGGTCTGTCCGTGCAGGGCGATCAGCCCCGAACCGTGCTTCTCCCAGATGTCGCAGATGTCGCGCAGCAGTTCCGTGGAGTAGTGCATCCCGGCCGGCGGGATGAAGCGCATGGTGTGGAACTCCTGGGCCTCCGGGTAGATCGGGTTGCTGTCGTCGTCCTTGAGCTCGGTGAAGCGGGGAATGATGCCGCCGCCGTACCCATAGACGCCGATGGTGCCGCCCTTCCAGTACCCCTTGCGGTCGGTGTAGGAGTGCTCCAGCTGCCCGAGCACGCCGGCGATCATGGGCTTGTCCTCGGCCAGGCGCTTGAGCCCGGTGACGAAACTCGGCCACGGGCCGCTCTCCAGCTCGTCGAGTTTCGGGGTGTTGTACGTCTTGTCGGTCATGGCGCTGATCCTCACCTCGCCTGCGGCTGACGGATCTCAGGGCCGCGGGAGGCGGCCCGGTCTCGGTTGGTGACCAAGCTAGCCAGAGGGCCGGGGCGAGGGAATATCCATTCAAGGAGCTGAATAGGAATACGGCGTATCCCTTTCGGGATATAGAGCGCTGCTCGGTGCGCGGTTGTACTCGGGTCAGCCCGAACGGTGTGGAGGCCGCGGTGTACTGGGAAACCGAGCAGGAGCAGGCACAGGAGACCGCTGAGGCGGTGGACGTGGCCTTCGCGCTGAGCGGTCGCGCACTGCCCGAGGCCTACGCCGCGCCCCTGGCCGAGGCCCTGGCCCCGCGCCTGGTGCCGCAGCTCGATCCCGACGAGGTGGGGGTGCGCATCACCCACCTGCCGGCCAGTGGCCACGGTTGGTGGCGCACGCCGGATCAACCGATCCTTTTGCCGCGGCGCAGCCGCCTGGTGCTGCGCGTGCCCCGCGAGCACGCCGGGGCCGTGGCCGGGCTGACCGGGGCGACGCTGGATGTCGCCGGCGAGGTCCTTGCGCTGGGGCAGGCCCAGAGCTTTGAGATCCCCGCCGCGGCCACCGTCTACGCCCATCGGGTTCTGGGGCCACAGCGCGGCGCAGTGGAGGAGACTGCACTGCTGGCGGCGGCGCGCGAGGAGCTCGCAGGCATGGGTGTCCACCCCAAGCGCCTGCTCTGCGGTCGCCAGGAGACCTTGGTGACCGCGGATGGGCCCGTGGCCACACGCAGTCTGCTGGTCGACGGCATGGGCCCCCAGGCCGGGCGCAGGCTTCAGGCCCGGGGGCTGGGTCGCGGCCGCTGTTGGGGCTGCGGGCTGTTCATTCCCCACAAGGCAGTGATCTGATCATGCGTACCAAGACCCACTGGTTCCGCCCCCGCGACGAGCAGCAGCCCGAGGAGGTTGGCGCCGCGGCGTCGATCCGTGCCTGGCGTGTCGCCACCGCGGCGGTGCGCACCCTCTCCGAGGACGGCCCGATCACCGATCGCACCGGGGGGCATCTGGCCCTGGTGGAGGAGCTGCTGCTCTTCGCCGTGCAGTACACCGACCGGCTGGCCTGGCTGCGGGGGCTGGCCGACGAGTCGCGCCGCCGGCTGGTCGAGGCCATGGTGAAGCGCCTGGCCGACGGCATCCGCGACAACGGCAGCGACACCGATGCGGGGCGGGCGTTCCTGGCCCGCGCCGGCGAGCGCCTCAACGAGTATGCACGCATCACCTATGCCGGTGAGGATCCGGGGTTCCCGGCCTACAACCTGCTGGGTCAGCGCGGCTGCGATGCCAGCGACCGGCCGCGGGATCTGTGGTTGCACGGGCGGCTGACCGAGGTCGAAGGGCCCGAGATGGTCGCCAATTTGCGCCCGGTCATCGGTGGGCTGTTGGGCAATCTCGGGGTGGGTGCGGATGAGCCGGCCGGGGCCTAAAGGGCCCTGGTCCGGGCGGGTTCGGCCCGCGCGGGTTCGTCCATGGAGCGGCCGCGGCCCGAGACTCCGGGCCGCGGCCGTGGCGGGCCGCCGGGGCGGCGGGCGCCGGTCAGTGAGCGTAGCGCGGGACCAGCACCTCCTCGCCCTGTTGCTCGGAGATAAGGTAGGTCTCCAGGTCCGCGTACTCCGGCGCATCCCCCGGCAGGTAGTTGGTGCCCAGCGGGGTCATGCACCACTGGAAGCGGGTGCGCAGATCCCACACCCGGCTCTGCGCCGTGCGCCAGTAGGGGTGGTTGCTCATCGCCGTACCTTCGGCCTCGATATTGGCGAGGATACGGCCGCTGAGCCACTTATCCCCACCGCCGCGGTCGGTGTGGCAGTTGGCGCAGGCGTGGGCCCGTTCCCCGACCGGACGGTGGAACAGTGCCTCGCCCCGTTCAATGGCCGCCTGGACGTTGGGGTCCTCGTCATCCAGGTCGTAAGCCATGCCGTTGGACTGGCTGTGCACCAGCAGCGACATATAGAGGTTCTCGTCCGATTGCGTGGGCAGCTCCATGTCCTGCTCCTCCTTGGCGTGCACCGCCAGAAAGTCCTCGATGGACATCATCCGGTCGTACTCGTCGAACCACTTCGGGTACTCGGCGGCCACGCCCTCCAGGTCCTCGATGACGCCGACCGGGCGCAACTCATCGGCGGGCTCCAGCTCGCCGTGGCAGCTGGCGCAGGACTCGCCGTTGGGGCCTGGCTCGTCCCAGAGCGGGACGGCGATCTGCTCGGCATGCATCAGCGCCGGATTGTCGAACGGATCCAAGTGTTCGCCCGCGGGTTGCAGCGCGGGGCGGGTGTTCGGGTCCCAGTGCCGATCCACCCCCTCCGGAGTGATCGGCTCGCCGTCCTCGTCGCCCTCGAGGGTCATCAGGTAGGCGACCACGTCGACGATCTGCTCTTCGGACCACATACCGCTCAGGCCGAACGGGGGCATCGGGCTGTCCTCGCCGTAGAACACCCGGGGGTCGTAGACCACCTGGTAGAGCCACTCCTTGTCCGGGGCCCACTCGCCGACGGTGCGCAGGTCGGTGCCCACATTGCCTGGCGAATCGATCCCCGCCTCGGGAACCAAGTGGCAAGAGGAACAGGGGCCAAGCTCGCCCTTGGCGAAGAGCTCGCGGCCGCGCTCGGGATCACCCTCGAGGTCGTCGGGGATGTCCGCCTCCTGCGGCTCCGGGTATTCGGTCTCGTCGGCGTAGGAGTGGGTCGGCCAGTCGCCGAAGTCTTCGTTCTCCTCACCCGGGAAACCGCCGAACTCGTAGCGGATCTGTCGCGTCTCGCCGTCCTCTTCCACGATCCGGCCCTGGGAGGGCTCCGTGGCAAGGGATTCCCAGGTCTCGCTGGTGTGGTGATCCATGCCGTCGGGGGCCGGGCGCGGCTCGATGTTCCGCTCCTGCTCTCCGGCGCCGGCGCCCTGTGTCGCCAGGAGACCGATGGCCGCCGCGCCGGTACAGAGGCCGAGGGTTGCTGCGATTCGTGCCGAGCGTGTAGGGCTGCGCGCTGTCATGGGACCCCCTCCTTGAAACCCGGAATATGGATTGTCCGATTGGCCATTTCTGGTCGCATCGTGGGCTGGGTAGCCTGTGTTGGCAGGCTAGCGGGCGGGGGGGAGCGTGCGAATACCCTTTTTAGGGTGAGCTGTTGTTCAAAGCCCTATCCCCATCGGGCAGGCCGGGCTGCCCAACTGGGCAGTTGTTGGCTCTCGGGCGTTGCAACAGGCTGGCCGGTGCGCGAGCGGGCTGGCGAGACGGCGAAGGTCCCCTGCGGACTCGGCGCGGTCTCCGGCCCGGAACCCCAACAGGCACCGGAGGCAGGCACCATGAAAAGAACAACAACGGCGGCGGTACTGGCAGGCGCGTTTAGCCTGGGCGGCATCCCGTGGGTGGCGCAGTCCGGGTCCGCTGAGGTCGATCTCTACGGGCAGGTCCATGCGGGGCTGAACCACTTCTCCTACGAGGACGCCTCGGATGTCACCCAATTCACCGATCAGGGGCGGACCCGCCTCGGGGTTGCCGGCCGACAGCTCCTGGACGGTGATTGGGCGGCCATCGGGCAGCTGGAGTGGGCCGTCGGGCCCCATCTGGGCGAGGACAATCTCAGCCGCCGGATCAGCTACGTGGGGGTGGACGGCCCCTACGGCGAGGTGGTGGTGGGTGCGGTCCACGCCGCCTACAAGACCCTCGGTGGCGTCCGCTGGGATCCGCTGGTGACCACCGAGTTGCAGCAGCGGCGGACCGGGGGCATGTCCGGGGGATCGTTCGGCCACAATGATTTCGTGGACCGCGCCGTGCAGTACGTCAGCCCGGAGTTGGCTGGCTGGCAGCTGCACGCGCAGATCGGGACGGAGGACGACAACCAGGATCGTACAGACGACGGAGACGCGGATCCGGCAATGCGGCAGGGCGATGTCATCCTCGGGGCCGACTACACCGGCCTGCCCGACTGGCAGTTCATCGCCGCGGTGATGCACCTCGACGAGCCGTTCACCGACGTGGACGACGTCGACGACGGCGACACCAACTGGAAGGTGGGGGCGCGCTGGTCGCCAGACGCCTTCTCGCTCGCCTACCAGTACGAGTCGGCGGAGATCATCCGCGGCCCGGCCGGTACCGGGCGGATCGACAATTTGGTCGATGACGATTCGAACCGGGTGGATGGGGATGGTGACGACGCATTGTTCACCGATTCGGTCGATCACCACGCCTTGATCGGGACCTACGAGCAGGGCCGGAACACCTGGGTGGTGGCCTTCGGCCACGCCGATGCCGATGGCGACGACGAGGACGTGACCTCGGTCACCGGCGCGCTGGTCCACCGGCCCCACGCGGATTTCCGTGTCTACGCCGGTGTGCAGCACCAGGCCTTCGACGACGCCATTGGCCGGGCCGGTGATACTGAGGATGATTACCTGACCACCTATGCCATCGGTGCCCGGTACGATTTCGGCGCCACGTTCTGAGCGGGGCGGCCGTGGCCGCCCCCGACCATGAGAGAAGGAGGAGGGGATCCATGCAGCAATCAGCGCGCAGGGCACTGCTCGGCGGTGCCGTCACCCTGGGGCTGGTGCTCGGGGGGAGCACGGCAGCGGCCGGTGACGGTGCGATCTCCGAGGGCGAGATGATCGCCAACAGCTGCCTGGCCTGCCACGGCCCCGGCGGACAGGGTGCGGAGAGCATGCCGCCACTGGCCGGCTGGGACGAGGAGGCCCTGGTCGAGGTGATGAAGGAGTTCCGCGAGGGACGGGGCGACCCCACGGTCATGGACCGGCACGCCACCGGCTACACCGATGAGCAGCTGCGCGCGGCGGCTGCCTATATCGCCGAGATGGATCAATAAGGGAAGGGCAGGCATGAGCAAACGTCTTACGCGAAGGGATTTCATCCGCCTCGCGGGTCTCGGGACCGCAGGTGCCGGACTGGGTCTGGCCGGCTGCGCCCCCAGAGAACCGGAAGTCAATGGCCGGGTCGAGGGCCGTGTGGTGGTGGTCGGCGGCGGCTCGGGCGGTGCCACCGCCGCGCGCTACCTCAAGCACCACGCGCCGGAGCTGGAGGTGACCCTCATCGAACCCAACGAGAGCTACTACACCTGCTACGCCGGCAACTGGTATCTGGGTGGCTTCCGCGAGCTGCGTACCCTTCGCCACGGCTACCACACCCTGCGCGACGAGTACGGCATCCAGGTTATTCACGATCGGGCCCGGGACATTGACCTGGATGGTCACCGGGTGGAGACCGCCGAGAACGGCTCCATCGCCTACGACCGGCTGGTGGTGGCGCCGGGCATCGCCTTCGACTGGGACCGGGTCGAGGGGATGGACGGCGACGACACCATTGCTGTCCCCCACGCCTGGTGGGGCGGGGCGCAGTACTCCATCCTCCGCGGCCAGATCGAGGCCATGGACGACGGCGGTACCGTGGTCATCTGCCCGCCGGACGGGCCGTATCGCTGCCCCCCGGGGCCGTATGAGCGCATGAGTCTGATCGCCCACTACCTCAAGCAGCACAAGCCGCGGGCCAAGGTCCTCGCCCTGGATCCGAAGGACAGCTTCTCCAAACAGGGGCTGTTCGAGGAGGCGTGGGAGGAACTCTACGGCGATATGATCGAGTGGGTGCCGGCCGCGGATGGCGGCAAGCCGGACCGGATTTCGGTGCGTGATCGCAAGGTCTTCACCGATGGCGGTGGTGCCGAGCACCGCGCCGACGTGCTCAACGTGATCCCGCCGCAGAAGGCCGGTGCCATCGCCGAGCGGGCCGGGCTGACCGACGACGACGGCTGGTGCCCGGTGGACCAGCGTACCTTCCGCTCGACCCGTCACGACGACGTCTACGTGGTAGGGGACGCCGCCGTCGCCGGCGACATGCCCAAGTCGGGCCACGCCGCCAACAACCAGGCCAAGCTGGTGGCGGCGAGCATCGTCAGTGAGTTGCGCGGCCACGAGGTGCCCAGCTTCCCCACGGTGAATACCTGCTACAGCCTGGCCGCGCCGGACTGGGGTGTAACCGTCGCAGCGGTCTACGAGTACCGGGACGGTGCGATGCGCTCGGTGGAGGGGGCCGGTGGCCTGAGTCCCGAGGGCGCCTCGCGGGAGTTCCGCAAGCGCGAGGCCGACTACGCCCCTGGCTGGTACGCCTCGATCACCCGAGACATCTTCGGTTAGCGAGGGAGGACGCCATGCGCAGGGAGCCGACCAGAACCTGGGAACCGTTCCCCCGGACCGGCCGCGGCGCCGTCCGGGGGCTGGTGCTGGGGGGGTGTATGGGCGCGGCGATGGCCGCCTCCGGTGCCATGCCGGAGGAGATCGCCGAGACCCTCGAGGCCATGCCGGAGGAGGATCTGATCATCTTCGAGCCCGAAGCGGGGGAGGCGCAGCACAGCGTCACGGTCTTCACCGACGTGACCTGCCCGCACTGCCAGGACCTCCACGCTGACCTGGATGATTACCTGGAGCAGGGTATCCGCGTGCGCTACGCCGCCTTCGCCCTCTCAGATGCCTCGCGGGAGCTGATGGACCGGGTCTGGTGTAGCGAGGATCGGCACCAGGCGCTGGAGTCGGCCAAATCCGGTGAACAGCCGGAGGCCGAGGCCTGCGACGCCTCGCCGGTGGATCGCCATCAGGAAACGGCGCAGCAGATCGGTGTGCCCGGCACACCGACCATGGCCACCCCGGGGGGCGAGCTCTCCTTCCGCCTGACGCCCGAGGACCTTGCCGATCTGCTCGAGCAGGAAGCGCAGTAGGTGGGTCGGTCCGCAGGAGGGAGCACCATGACCGTACAGAGCCGTTCACGGGGCCGCCAGGGGGTGTTGGCCGCCGGCCTGGTGGCACTCGGGTTCTCGCTGGGCGGGGTCTCCGCGGAGGAATTCCCCGAGCCCCGGTTGGTCTTCCACGTGGATATGGAGGAGCCGCAACGGGTCAGTTCCACCATCTTCAACGCCAACAACGCCGCCAGCCACTACGAGGGGCAGCTGCTCGACTACGATGTGCGGATTGTCCTGCACGGGTTCGGCCTGCAGTACGTCACCGAGGACCGGCTGGCGGATACCGCCTATGAGGTCGATGACGCCGAGCGGGCCGAACGCGATGAGCTGCTCGAGCGGCTGCGTTCGCTGGCCGACACCTACGACGTGCAGCTGGAGGTCTGCGCCAGCTCCATGGATGAGGCGGGCCTGGCGGCGGATGACCTGGCGGTGGAGGCCGAGCTGATCGACTACGGCGCCACCCGGCTCGAGGAACTGCAACGCCGCGGTTTCTCTTACATCAAGATCCAGTAAGGCAGGGGGCGGCGCATGGGCAGCGGGGGCGTCGCGACCGACGCCCCCCGCATCACCGTCCGCGCCCCGCGGTCGGGCTTCAGGTCAGCTCCATCTCGTGGCTGTCGCCCTCGCCGCGGTTGTCCGTGTAGCGGATCTTGAGGGTGTCGCCGGCTTCGGCCTCGGTCTCGAACTCGATTAGGGGGTTGGGCGAGATGCTCGGCCCCCAGTGGGCGTGGAGGACCTTCTCGCCGTTGATCTCGGCGATCACCTCCTGGATGAAGTGGCCCTCATCGCCCGTCTCCTCGTCGGGGGCGTCCATCGGGTGGCTGATCAGGGCGCGGACCTCCGCCATTCCGTCGACCAGGGTTGCGCGTGCTCGAATCGAAGACATGGTTGGCTCCCTTGTGATCTTTCGCGGGTGTGACGTGAACGCCGCCGGTCGGCAGCTCAGCCGCCGCAGCCGCCGATGGTGACCCGCACGCGGCGGCTCGTGCCGTAGAGCTTGCCGTTGCTCTTGGCGATCGCCACGACGTCCGAGGTGTCGGCCATCTGGATCCGCTGCGAGACCTTGGGCTTGGTCTTGCCGCCGAGCTCGAAGACCGCCGAGACCGGCGCGTTGTTCTCCGGCACGTAGACCGTGATGCTCTCGACGTCCGGCAGCGAGGTATCGATGGTGATCGGTACCGTCTCGCCGTTCTCAGCTACCTCCGGGGCGTCGATGCGGATCTCGTCGCTCTCCTCGTAATCCGCGGCGCCGAGTACCGCGTTGAGGCCGTCCTCGAGGCTGGTGGCCATGATCGACTCCTCCCGCCAGGAGGCCAGGGCCTGGGACGGGGCCAGCATGCCCAGGCCCACAGCGGTTCCTACGCCGCCGAGGCCCAGGGCGCCAGTGAGAAGCTTGCGGCGTTGGGTGTCGACTTGTTGCTTATCCATGGTGGATTCCTCCCGTTGCGGCCCGTTGGGCCGGTTGCTCGACTCGGTTGCTGCGTCCTACCACTCGAACTCCAGGTAGGCGCGATTGATGTTGGTGGTATGCCAGCCGTCGAAGTGCTCCAGGTGCTTGAAGGCCGGCTCTTCGCGGTGCCGGTCCACCACCTCGTCGAGAGGTTCGAGCTCCTCGGCGGCGGCGCCGACCTCGTGGACGAGGAATTCGTAGTAGGCGCCGGTGTCCTGTTCGACCCGCTCCATATCGCTAATCCGCCCGTGGCTGGGGACGACTGTTCCGGGGTCCAGTTCCGAGAGCTCCTGATAGGCCTCATAGCCGTTCTTCACACTCGACCACGGGTGTACGCCGAGCATGCGATCGACGTAGACCAGATCGCCGGTGAACACCACGTCCGCATCGGGCAGGTGGACCATGGCGTCGCCGGGGAAGTGGGCATCGGTGCGCTGCATCTCGATGGTCACCCCGCCGAGTTCCAGGGTCGCCTCCTCGCCCTCCAGGCGGCGCTCGGCGAAGGCCGGTTCGGTCCCCTCGAGCCGGTCCCCGACGGCCTCCCTGAGGCGCCCCTCGAGGTGGTCGTCGGCGAATGCCTCCTGCTGGGTCACTGTCTCTTCGAAGGCGATGACCTCGGCGTTGTGCTCGCGCTGGAAATAGTCATTGCCCAGCCAGCGGTGGTCCTGGACCCCGATGTTTAGAACCCAGCGGATCGGTGCGTCGGTCACCTTGGCCACCGCCTCCTCGATCAGCTCCGCGCTGAAGGCGGTGGGCCCCGAGTCGATGAGCAGGACGCCCTCGTCGGTCTCGACGATGCCGTAGTTGGCGTTCATGCCGTGGTTCTCGTAGGTGCGGGCATCCGTCGGGCCGATGATCGCGTGGATCCCGTCGGTCACCGGCTCGGCCTCCGGAACGAACAGCTCATCGGCGAGGGCCGGTGACAGGAGCATCGCCCCAGCCACCAGCCCGCCGGCGGGCAACGTGTTAGAGCGCGAGACCCGGGTTGTCATCGCTGACCCCCTTGAGCTTCGGCACGTAGGGCTCCTCGACCCGCAGCGCGTTGTGGTTGCGGAAGTAGTCCGCCAGCACATCCCAGGCTTGCGGTCCGTCCTGGGGCTCGTTGACGTCGGCCCAGCCGGCCACGACGTACTTGCGCTTGGGGTCCATGGGCTCGCCGTTGATCTCCAGGTCGCTGATGCGATCGCCCATCTCCCGGGTCGGATCGATGGCGTAGCGCAGCCCGGCGCTGCGGACCATGTCGCCACCGCGATGGAGCATCGGATTTTTGTTGAAGATGGAATTGGCGACGTCCTCAAGGACGTGTTTGATCGCCTCGCCGGTCATCTCGTTGCGGGTGGTCTCCGAGTAGGTGCTGCAGGTCTGGTTCATGCAGTCCTCGAAGGTGACCTTGCCGGGCAGGACGCTCGGTCCCCAGCGGAACCCCGGGGTGAAGGCGACCTCGGCGTCGCGTCCTTCGATCAGGGCCCGGGCGAGCACCTCATCAAAAGTGCCGTTGAAGTTGCCGCGCCGGTACAGCACCCCATCGACCTCGCCGACCACCTCGGAGAGCTTCTCCTCGTACGGGGCATGGATGTCGTCGACCAGCGACTGCATCTCCGGGTCCGGGTCGAGGGCGTTGGAGAAGATCGGCAGGTTGCGGTAATGGAAGTCGCGAATGCGTCCGTCGCGGACCTCGAAGTCCAGCACGGAGAGGTACTTGCCGTTGGAGCCGCTGTTCACGACGAGCGTCGGTTCGCCGTCGGGGTCTTCGAGCCGCTCGGGGTAGGGGACCGGGTCGTGGGTGTGGCCGCCGAGGATGGCGTCGACCCCGCGCAGTTGCCGCGCGTAGGCCATGTCGGTGAGCATGCCGGCGTGGGAGAGCAGAACCACCACTTGCGCGCCGTCTTCGCGTGCCTTGTTCACCTGCTCCTGAAGGCGGTCGAGCCGGTGACCCATCTCCCACTGCGGGAACATATACCCGGGGTTGGCGATGGGGGTGAAGGGGAAGGCCTGGCCGACCACCGCCACGGGGACGCCGTTCTGTTCGTGCAGGGTGTAGGCGTCGAAGATCGGGTCGAGCCAGTCGCGGTCAAGCACGTTCTGCGCGAGGAAGCGCACCCCGGCGTCGTCGAGGTCGGCGACCAGCTCCTGGACGCGCTCGTCGCCGTAGATGAACTCCCAGTGCCCGGTGCAGGCGTCGACCCCGAGCTGCTTCTGGAAATCTACCATGGCGCGGCCTTCGGTCCACAGGGCCGGGCCTGATCCGTGCCAGGTGTCTCCGGAGTCGAGTAGCAGGGCGTCGGGGCGTTCGGCGCGGGCCCGCTTCACCGCCGTGGCCAGGTGGGCGGCGCCGCCGACACGACCGTAATACTCGGCCGCCGCCTGGAAGTCGAGGTGGGTGAAGGCGTGGGCCTCGGGGCTGAAGCGATCGAGTTCGTAGTGGCGGAGGAGCTCCTCGCCGACGAGCAGCGGTGGCTTGCCCTTGAAGTCGTGGAGGCCCAGATTGATGTTGGGCTCGCGGAAATAGACCGGCTTGAGTTGACCGTGGAGGTCGCAGAAGTGGAGGAAGTGGACGTTGCCCCTGCGCGGCAGGTCGTAGAAATTCTCCGGGATTGCCCGCCAGTCGCCCGCGCCGTTGCCGCCCGCCAGGCTCTTGCCGGGGCGGGCCAGCGCGCCGGCCGCGCCGGCGGCCAGCATCAGCTCCAGGAAGTCGCGCCGGGATAAGCGCATCGCCAGGCTCCTCGGTTGCGTTCGTTGGTTTAATTGCGATCGATCAAAATCAAACGTAGGACCGCGTGCGCAGTGGCGGAATACCCATTGGTGGGTGACAGCCGGGGCGCCGGCCTATTCCCTTTTGGGGAGGGGCGTGCGGCGGCGCGGCGGAGGGCTGGTCGCAATACCCCCTCGGGGATAGATGCCCCGTGTGCGGTCTCCCCTTTGGCAGGTTGTTGCATATATCAGGACATGGGCATTCTTCAGCGAAACGTAGCGTCGCACAACGACAGCGGGGAGAGGCGGTGATGAACCGGGAGTACTACAACGCCGTCCGGCGGATGGAGGAACAGGGGGTCGATGCCGACTACATGGCCGGTTGGATCGGCGGCTATCTGCAGAACCCCAAGCGTGAAGAGCAGCGCGTCAATGACCGCTATGAAGCGGGTTACGCCGACGGCCTGGAGGGTCGTACCGACAACATCGTGGCGTCCAACTGAGGAGCACCGGAGATGGCGGAGTTTGATCAATCCCTCGATGCCACCGGGCTGAATTGCCCGCTGCCTATTCTCAAGGCCAAGAAGACCCTGGCCACCATGAACACCGGCGAGGTGCTCTACGTCATGGCCACCGATCCGGGATCGGTGAAGGACTTCGAGTCCTTCAGCAAGCAGACGGGGCACGAGCTGCTCGAGCAGAAGGAAGAGGACGGGACCTACCACTTCCGGCTCAAGCGCGCTTGAGCCGGCTGCGGGGCCGGCCCCGGTTGGCGGCCCCGCCCCGATCCCACACCCGCAAGCCGGCCATGGAGGCAGCCATGCGCGTCACCCCGCAAGCCGAGGTGGCGGACGACCCCGCTCGTCTTGAGCCTCGGGACCGCCAGGAAGTCCGCTACACCACCTGCTACATGTGCGCTTGCCGCTGCGGTATTCAGGTCACCCTGGAGGACGGCCAGGTTCGCTTCATCCAGGGCAACCCGGATCACCCGGTCAACCGCGGCGTGCTCTGTGCCAAGGGCAACGCCGGCATCATGAAGCAGAACTCCAGGGCGAAACTCCGCCGCCCGCTGCGTCGCAAACCGGGCACGGAGCGCGGTGAGGGCGCCTTCGAGGAGATCTCCTGGGACGAGGCCCTGGATGAGCTCACCGAGCGGCTGCGCCGGATCCGCGCCGAAGACCCGAAGAAGCTCGCCTACTTCACCGGTCGTGATCAGATGCAGGCGCTGACCGGGCTCTGGGCCACGCAGTTCGGCACCATCAACTGGGCGGCCCACGGCGGCTTCTGCTCCGTGAACATGGCCGCTGCGGGGCTCTACACCCTGGGGCACGCCTTCTGGGAGTTCGGTGATCCGGACTTCGAGCGGACCCGCTACTTCCTGCTTTGGGGGACGGCGGAGGATCACGCCTCCAACCCCTTCAAGCTCGGCATCGACACCCTCAAGCGCCGCGGCGGGCGCTTCGTCGCCATCAATCCGGTGCGCACCGGCTACCAGGCCGTCGCCGACGAGTGGGTGCCCATCCGTCCGGGCACGGACGGCATGCTCGCCATGTCGCTGATCCACTGCCTGCTGCGCGACGGGCAGTTCGACCAGGACTATCTCATCCGCTACACCAACGCCCCCTACCTGGTGGTTCAGACCCCGGGGCAGGCCGGGGATGGGCTGTTCCTGCGCGATGAGCAGGGCGCGCCGCTGGTCCGGGATCTGCAGCAGGAGGCGTTCGTCGATGGCACGCAGGCCGGGATTGCGCCGGCGCTCTTCGGTGCCTGGACGGCGCCTGACGGGCGGCCGGTGAAAACGGCCATGACCCTGCTCGCCGAGCGCTACCTGGACGCACAGTACGCCCCGGAGCGGGCCGCCGAGGTCTGCGGCGTGCCGGCGGAGACCATCGAGCGCCTGGCCGCCGAGATGGCCCACGTGGCCTTCCAGGAAACCATCGAGATCGAGTGCGAGTGGACCGACTGGGCTGGACGCCGGCACGACCGGTTCATCGGCCGCCCGGTCTCCATGCACGCCATGCGGGGGGTCTCAGCCCACTCCAACGGCTTCCAGGCGGCCCGTGCGCTGCACCTGCTGCAGCTGCTGCTCGGCTCGGTGGATTGCCCCGGTGGGCATCGGGCCAAGCCCCCGTACCCGAAGCCGATCCCGCCACCGCTGCGTCCCGCCCGGGAGACCGCACCGGATACTCCGCTGGCGGCCTCGCCGCTGGGTTTCCCGGTGGCGCCCGAGGATCTGGTCATCGACGGCGAGGGCCGGCCGCTGCGCATCGACAAGGCGTTCTCCTGGGAGGCGCCGGTCTCGCCCCACGGCAAGATGCACACGGTCATCAGCAACGCCCACGACGGGGATCCGTACCCCATCGACACCCTGATGCTGTTCATGGCCAACATGGCCTGGAATTCCACCATGAACACCACCAGTATCCAGGACATGCTGCGCGCCCGGGACGAATCCGGCGCGTACCGCATCCCCTACCTGGTGGTGGTGGACGCCTTCCACTCCGAGACCGTGCAGTACGCGGATCTGGTGCTCCCGGATACCACCTACTTGGAGCGCCACGACTGCATCTCCATGCTCGACCGGCCGATCTCCACCGCCGAGGGGCCGGCGGACGCCATCCGTCAGCCGATCCTGGAGCCGGAGGGCGAGGCACGTCCTTGGCAGGAGGTGATGATCGAACTCGGCGCCCGCCTGGGGCTGCCGGCGTTCACCAACGAGGACGGCAGTCCGAAGTACAGCGGCTATGAGGACTTCATCGTCCGCTTCGAGAAGGCGCCGGGGGTCGGGTTCCTGGCCGGCTGGCGGGGCGAGGACGGCAGCAAGCCGCTGCGCGGCGAGCCCAACCCCCGGCAGTGGGAGCACTACATCGAGAACGGCGGTTTCTTCCAGTACGAGTTGCCGCTCTCGCATCAGTTCTACAAGTTCGCCAACAAGGGCTACCTGGAGTGGGCCGAGGCGGCCGGGATCAACGGCTCCGCGGAGCCGATGGTCATGAGCGTCTACGCCGAGCCCCTGCAGCGCTTTCGACTCGCCGCCGAGGGGCTCTACGACGGGCCGCAACCCCAGGATGCCGTGGATCGCGAGCGGGTGCGCACCTACTGTGATCCGCTGCCCTTCCACTACGCGCCGCTGGAACAGAGCCGCGTCGAGGGGCAGGGGTATACCTTCCACGCCATCACCCAGCGGCCGATGACCCACTACCACGCCTGGGACAGCCAGAATGCCTGGCTGCGCCAGATCATGGCCGAGAACGTCCTCTACATGAACCGCGCACGCGGCGAGGCCCTGGGCCTTAGCGATGGCGACTGGGTCTGGGTCGAGTCGCACAACGGGCGCATCTGCGTGCCGCTGCAGCTGGTCGAGGGCGTGCAGGCGGATACCGTCTGGACCTGGAATGCGGTGGGCAAGCGCTCCGGGGCCTGGGGGTTGGAGCCCGGCGGGCCGGAGGCCAGCCGGGGGTTCCTCCTCAACCACCTGATCGATGACCGCCTGCCACGCCGGGATGACGAGAAGCCGCTGAGCAACTCCGATCCGATCACCGGGCAGGCGGCCTGGTACGACCTGCAGGTGCGCATCCACAGGGCGGCACCCGGGGAGGGCGGGATCTCGCAACCGCAGTTCACCGATCTGATCCCGCCGCCGGGCGTCGACAACGGGCCGATGAGGCTCATGCGCTACGCAACCCACCAGGCGGTGCGCCTGCACCGCTCCATGCGCGACATTCTGAGCCGGGGGCGTTGATGAGACTGGGACTGGTCATCGATCTCGATACCTGCGTCGGCTGTCACGCCTGCGTGGTGGCGTGCAAGCAGTGGAACACCTCGGGGACGGTCGGTCCGCTGACCGATTACCACCCCTACGGTGGATCCCCCAGCGGGGTCATGCTCAACCGCGTGCGTCATTACGAGGAAGGGACGTACCCGAACAGCAAGACCGTCAACGTGCCGGTCTCCTGCATGCACTGCGATGAGCCGCCCTGCGTGGATGTCTGTCCCACAGGCGCGTCCTACAAGCGTGACGCCGACGGGATCGTGCTGGTCGACGAGGCCAAGTGCATGGGCTGCAACTACTGCGCCTGGGCGTGCCCTTACGGCTGCCGCGAACTCGATCACGCCAGCGGCACCATGAAGAAGTGCACGCTGTGCATCGACCGGATCTACGACGACCGTCTCCCCGAGGCCGAGCGCCAGCCCGCCTGTGTGCTCTCCTGTCCGGCCCGGGCACGGCACTTCGGCGATCTCGACGACCCCGACTCGCGGGTCAGCCAGCTGGTGCGCGAGCGGCGGGGCTTCGTGATGCTCCCCGAGATGGGGTGCCAGCCGGTCAACCACTACCTGCCGGTGCGCCCGCCCGAAGCCAGCCGTCCGCTGCCCGAAACGACCGGTACGTCCCCGGGGCAGGGCACCGATCCGGCCAGCGTCCAGCACTGGCCCAACCGCGTCGTTCACCGCTGAGGGAGGATTCACCCATGCATCCCGCCTGGTCCGTTGTCTTCTTCACGGTGCTCTCCGGTGCCGGCTACGGCTTCGTCGCCCTGTTCGCCCTGACCGATATCCTCGCCCTTGGTGGCGCGGTCGGGCAGCGAGAGCTGCTGGCCGCGGTCGCCATCGGTGCCGTGCTCATCACCATCGGCCTGATGTCGTCCGCCGGTCACCTCGCCAATCCGCGCAATGCCTGGCGTTCTTTCGCTCGCTTCCGGACCTCCTGGCTGTCCCGCGAGGCGGTGCTCGCCGTGCTCTTCTACCCGGTGGCCCTGCTCTACTTCGGGCCCTACTTCCTGCTCGGGCTGGAGCACAACGCCGTGACCCTCGTGTTCGCCGGGCTGACGGCGGTGCTGGCCCTGGCCACGGTCGTGGCGACGGGCATGATCTACGCCTGTGTCCGCGCCATCCGCGAGTGGAGCCAGGGGCTGACCCCGGTAAACTACCTGCTCATCGGTCTGGGGTTGGGCGCCGCCGTGCTCGCCGCCGTGCGCGGTTTCTTCGGCGCCGATCCGGCCCCGGCGGCGGCCATGGGGGTGGCGCTGCTGGCGGTGGCCGCAGTGACCAAGTCGGCCTGGTACCTGTGGAACCGCCGTCCCGGCAGTTCCAGCAAGACGACGGCCTTGGGGCTGAGCGGTGCCCCGGTGCGCCTGGTCGACGCCGGTCACACCGCCGGCAACTTCCTGACCTGGGAGTTCCAGTACCCCCTGCCCGAGGGGCGCGCGCAGGTCTACCGTGGGTTGGCACTGGCCGCAACGTTCGCCTTCCCCATCGCCGCGTTGAGCGCCGTGGCCCTTGGGGCCGGGGCGGTGTGGGCCTACGCGGCGGTGGCGGTGGCGCTGCTCGGCGCGCTCATCGAACGCTGGCTGGTCTTCGCCGAGGCCCGCCACGCGGTGCGTCTCTATTACCACGAGGCGCGGCTGTAAGGCGCGCAAGCCCCGGCGGGGTCTCTGCGCCGCCCCGCCTTAAACCGCCGAGGCCCGGGCCAGCTCGGCCCGGGTCTCGGTTATTGCGCAGGAGGTGGACGGCCGCTTAGGCCTGTTCGGTATCCGCCGGGACGCGACGGCGGACGGGGCGCGGTTCGCTGTTCAGGCAGCCGTGCTCCGGGAAGGCCGGCTCGGCGTTGGGTGAGCTGTGGTACCACCCCAGTTGCGGCTGGAGCGTCACGGTTGGGCCGACGACGATCAGCGCCGGGCCCTGGAGCCGCGCATTGCGCACCTGTCCGGGCAACTCGCCGAGCGGGGCGGTGATCACACGCTGTGCCGGGGTGGTGGCCTGATCGATCACTGCGGCGGGCTGGTCCGGCGGCAGGCCGCCCGACTGAAGCTGGGCGCAGACCGTCTCCAGATGGGTGAGCCCCATGTAGACCACCAGCGTCTCGTCGCGGCGGAACGGGGCCCACTGGGAGAGTTCCAGGGCGCCGTGGCGGCGGTGCCCGGTCAGGAAGCGGCAGCTCTGGGCGTGATCCCGGTGGGTCAGGGGGATGCCGGCGTAGGCCGCAGCACCCTGGGCGGCGCTCACCGCCGGCACCACCTGGAACGGGATGCCGTGCTCGATCAGCCCCTCGATCTCCTCGCCGCCGCGGCCGAAGATGAACGGGTCCCCGCCCTTGAGGCGCAGCACCCGCTTGCCGGCAGCGGCCAACTCGATGAGCTTGTCGTTGATCGCCTCCTGGGGCAGCGTGTGCCGGCCACGGCGCTTGCCGACGGGGATCCGCTCGGCGTCCTTGCGCACCAGGCGCAGCAGCGCGGGCGCCGCCAGGTGGTCGTGGAGCACTACGTCGGCACGCTGCATCAGGCGCAGGGCGCGGAAGGTGAGCAGGTCGGGGTCGCCTGGGCCGGCACCCACCAGGTAGACCTCGCCGCGCCCGTCACTGCGGGCCTGTTCCTGGCGCAGCAGCTCGAGCATTGCCTGTTCGGCCTCCCGCTCCCGACCCGCGAGCATGGACTCCGCCGCCGGGCCTTCGAAGACCTGTTCCCAGAACCGCAGGCGCTGCCGCCCGGTGGGGAGGGCGGCAGCTACGCGCTCCCGCAGGCGGCCAGCAAGGGCGGCCAGCCGCCCGTAGGCGGTGGGCAGCAGGGTCTCCATCTGGCTGCGTACCTGACGGGCCAGCACTGGCGCGGCGCCACCGCTGGTGATCGCCACCTGCAGCGGGGAGCGGTCCACCACCGCCGGGGTGATGTAGCTGCAGTACTCCGGCCGATCGACGGTGTTGACGGGTATGCCCCATTCGCAGCATCGGCGGTAGACCAGCTGGTCGGTGGCCTCGTGGTTGGCGGCGTTGAGCACCAGCGCCGCCCCTTCTTCCATGCCGGGGCGGTAGTCCTCGGCCCGATGGTGGGCCCGGTCGGGATGGCGCTGCAGCAGTTCCTCACAGTCCCCGCCGAGTTCGCGGGCAACCAGAGTGACGGTCGCCCCGCTGTCGAGCAGATCCTCGGCCTTGCGGGCGGCGGTCTCATTGCCGCCGATCACCAGACAGTTGCGGCCGTGGAGCTTGAGGAAGATCGGGTAGTGGTCCATCGCGGGGTCCCCTGCTGGTCTTGGCTGGTGCGCCATCCATCATGACGCGCGCATGTGTCATGCAAATATCTCCAACGGGGTACCGCGGGCCGGGCCGCTATCAGGCGGCCGCGGCCTCACTCAGGGCGCAGACGTTCTTGCCCACCTCCAGGCGCCGGGCCTCTGCTTCGTCGGGCTGGACGAGGCCGATGTTGACCCGCTTGATCTCGATATACGCCTTGGGAAAGTGGGGCAGGCTGCCGAGGATATAGCTGCGGAACGGCTCCGGACCGGCATCCACCTGTCGCAGCCCCGGATTGCTGCGGCGCAGGGGACCGAGTTCGGCGCAGAAACGGCCCCGGGTATCGGCGACGCTGGGGTCGGTGGCGTGGCCGGGCAGGACCACGGTGTCCTCGGGCAGGGCCAGCAGCCGCTGCAGGGAGTCATGGAAGAGCGGCGTCCAAGCCTCGGCGGCGCCGCCCAAGTCGGGGCGGGCGATGGACTCCAGGAAGATGCTGTCCCCCGAGACCAGGTACTGTTCGTCGACTAGGAAAGCCACCATGCCCAGGGTGTGGCCGGGGACGTGCAGGGCGCGCAGCGTGATCGCCCCGACGCGCACCGACTGATCGGCATACAGCGGTGCGAAGTCGATGCGGGCCGGCAGCATGTCCATCGGGTGGATGGCGTCGTAGGGATGCAGGTGGTAGGGGACCCGGTGGCGACGGGCCAGTTCCGGGCCGCCGCTGATGTGGTCGGCGTGGGCGTGGGTGTCGAGGACCTGGGTGATGCGGGCTCCCCGCGCATGGATCAGCTCCTCGTAGACGTCCACGTGGCGATTGGGGTCGATGACAGCGGCCTCACCGTCGCTGATGATCACGTGGCTCAGGTCGCCACGGGCCGGGCGGATCACCTGGTAGACGGTGTAGCGCTCGTGGTTGCCCACTACCCGGTGGTAGTAGAAATCGCCCCAGGCCTCCATGCCGCCCTCCAGGTTCAGAGCCGGGTAGCCGAGTTCGCGCAGGCCGTGGGCCAGGTGCTCCGAGGTGTGCCCCTCGCCGCAGACCGTCAGGATGGTGTGGTCGGTGGGTAACCGGTCGGACAGCTGCGCCCGGATGCCGCGCAGCACGGCCGCGTCCACGTCGTCGGCGTCCTCATCGAGGTCGAGCAGCTCGAAGTAGGGGACGTTGATAGTCGGGGTGTCGTGCGGGCCCTCGACGCGCCAGCGCTCGAACTCGTCGGGGTTGCGCACATCCAGGATGAACAGCCGCTCGGCGCCGAGCAGGTGCTCCCAGGCAACGGCCGGTGTCCAGGCGGTCTTCAGGGTGTCCAGCATGGTTAGCCTCCTCACTCCTTGGGTGCGACAAAATGTCTGATCTTTCACCAAGGATGGAGGCGCAGCGTCGGGGTGCTATATCCCGAAAGAGATAAGAACTGGAACCAATCAGGATTGGTCGATGGGTCAAAAAAACCCCGGGGCCGGCAGGCCCCGGGGTCCGTATCGCCATGAACGGTCGGTGGACCGTTCACGTCCCCGGGCAGCTCTTCAGCTGAAGATGCTCGGGCGCCGACGCCGCTTCTCACCGCTGCTGCTGCTGCGCTCCTCGGTGGCCGTGCTCCGGGTACGCTCCGGGGCACTGCTGCGGGACCGGGAGGAAGAGGTGGTGGAGCGGCTGCGCGTCGGGCGACGGCCGATGGCGGACTCGGAGGAGCGGCTGGAGGAGCCGATGGCCGACTCGGAGGAACCGCTGCTCCGACTGCTGCCGGCGCTGCGGCTGCTGCCGCCACTGCTGCTGCTGGCGGAGCGGTCGCCGGAAGAGCGCTCGGAACGCTCCTGGCTGATCTGGCGGCGGGCCTGGGCCTCACGCTGCTCCTTGGCCTTCATCTCGCTCATGCGTCGTGCGGACTGCTCGACCACGTCCTGGGACAGCAGGCGCTGGTCACCCAGGGACTTGACCAGGTCCTGCGTGCGGCGGGGCGCCAGACGCTGGGAGCTGGTGGCCATGTGCTCGTAGAGGCGACGGTACGCCTTGGTGACCTCGCCCATGATCTGGGCGGTCTGCTCGAAGTGCTGGTCCACCTCGCTGCGGACGTTGCGCACTTCCTCGCGGTTGCGGCGGGCCACGCTCTCGGCGTCGCGGATCTCCTGGGTGTTGGGCGAAGAGGCGCGCCCGACGTAGGCACCCACAGCGGCACCGACCACGGCACCGACGACAAGTAGCAGGATTGGATCAAACGCTTCCATACCGGACCTCCCGATTAGTTCATCGGCTACTTTGTATCAAACGACTGATTGCGCGGAACAGGGTGCGCGCTTACACCGCGAGCCCGGCTGAGACGGCCCCGGCCGAGCGCTCCGGACACCATATACGCAATCGTACAGCGTATCATCCCGCACAGGGTACAGCGTCGCGCGTTGGCGCGGGAGGCCGCATGCACGGGGGGCTTGAAACGGCAGCTCAGATCAGCGGGGCCGGTTGGGCGGTGCTGATGGCGGCGGCGGTGCTGCTGGTCCTCGCCCTGGGGTTGGCCGTCACGGGTGGGTGGGCGCTGCTGCGCGGTCGCCTACTCCGCGGGGTGTCCGTGCTCGCCGCCGGGCTGATCCTGCTCGGCGGGCTGGGAACCGCCGGCGCCCTCGGGCTGGGTTTGCTGGCCTATGAGCGGCTGGAGCAGGAGCGCCCGGTGCTGGCGCTGCGCTTTCAGGAGGTGGCCGGACAGCGCTATGTGGCGCGGCTGATCTACCCGGACGGGCGGCGTGTGACCGTGCCGCTGGCCGGCGATCAGTGGCAGGTGGATGCCCGGGTGCTGCGCTGGAGTGGTTTCGCGACGGTGCTCGGTCTGCAGACCCGCTACCGGCTGGAGCGGATCAGTGGCCGTTACGCCGACCCCGAGGCCGAGCGCACCGCGCTGCGCACGGTGCACCCCCTGGCCCCGCCGCAGCGGGGTATCGACCCCTGGTTGCTGGGTCAGCGCCACGGCGATCGTCTCCCCTGGGTGGACGCCACCTACGGCAGCGCCACCTACCTGCCCATGGCCGACGGCGCCGAGTATCGGGTGGCGGTTACCCGCGGTGGCCTGATCGCGCGGCCGACCAATGCCGAGGCCGAGGCAGCGGCCCGCCGCTGGTAGGTCTCAGTGCCGTGCCCAGCCGGCCCGGCCCACGGGCTGGCCGCGGCGATCGAAGATCAGCACCTCCACCTCGCTGGTTGCCGGATCCACCAGGGCCAGGGCGGTGCGCTGCGCCTCCCGCGCCACCGCGTCGCCCAGCGGGAGATCAGCGGCCTGCGCGAGGTCAAAGGCCTCGGCGACCGTGTTGGCGGTGGCGATGCCCTCCTGGCAGGCGGCATCCGCGCCGAGTTGTGCAGCGGTCTCGGCCAGCGCCGTCAGATCGGCCTGCCCGCGGCGCGAATGCACATCGAGAAAGCCCTGGGCGAGCTTGGTGATCTTGGCCATGCCGCCGGCGATGGTGATCCGCGGTACCGGGTGCCGGCGCAGGTACTTGACCATCCCGCCCACGAAATCGCCCATGTCGATCAGCGCCTCGTCCGGGAGCCCGTGGTAGGCCTGCACCGCCTGCTCCGAGGTGCGTCCGGTGCTCCCGGCCACATGCCCGAGCCCGGCGGCCCGGGCCACGTCGATGCCGCGCTGGATGGCGTCGATCCAGGCGGCGCAGGAGAAGGGCACCAGCACCCCGGTGGTGCCGAGCACCGACAGTCCGCCCTCGATCCCCAATCGCGGGTTGAGGGTCTGCGCCGCCAGGCGTTCCCCGTCTTCGATGGCGACCTCCAGGGTGACGTCGGCCGGCACCGACAGCGCGGCCGCCGCCTCGCGGATACCCTGCTCGATGTAGCCCCGCGGACCGGGGTTGATCGCCGGCTCGCCGGCGGCGACGGGCAGACCGCTGCGGCGCACGGTGCCCACGCCGGGGCCGGCGCGCAGCCGCACCCCGCCGCCCGGTGCGCCGGGGCGTGCGGTCACCGAGACCAGGGCGCCGTGGGTGACGTCCGGGTCGTCGCCGGCGTCCTTGATGACACCGGCCCGCGCCCAGCCGTCGCCGCAGGCCTGAGCAGCCAGGGCGAAGGCCGGGTTGCGCTCCCGCGGCAGCCGGACGGTGACCGGATCGGGGAAGGCGCCGCTGACCAGCCCCGAGAAGGCCGCCCGCGCCGCGGCGGCGGCGCAGGCGCCGGTGGTCCAGCCGCGGCGCAGGGCGGTGCCGGCGGAGGTCTCAGTGAAGCACTCGGGATCTTGCGCCATGCGCTGATCCTAACCCAGGCGAGGGTCAGCCGCCGCCGGGCGTCGTCTCCGCAACCACGCCAGCGCCTGCTCGACCTCGGTGGCCACCTCCGCCTCCGGCGGGTCCGGCGGGCGCTCGACCATCACGATGCGGACTCCGCAGTCCCGGGCCGCATCGAGTTTGCTGCGAGTGGCGGCCCCGCCGGCGTTCTTGGTGACCAGGGTGTCGATGCCGTGCTCGCGGAGCAGGCGGCACTCGTCGGCGTAGTGGAACGGCCCGCGCTGGAAGAGGATCCGGGCCCCAGGGGGCATCCGCTCCGGTGGCTCCAGGCAGCGGATCCAGTAGTGGTGGTGGGGTGCGGCGCAGAAGGCCGGGACCTCCTGATTGCCGATGGTCAGCAGCACCCGGCCCGGCTGCGGACCCAGCGCCTCGGCGGCAGCGGCCATGTCGGCCACCCGGTGCCACTGCTCGCCCGGCCCCGGTTGCCACGCTGGCCGGCGCACTGCCAGCAGGGCTGTCCCCGTCTGCCGGGCGGCCGCCGCCGCGTTGGCCGATATGCCGGCGGCGAAGGGGTGGGTGGCATCGACCAGGCAGTGCACACCGTGCTGGCGCAGGTACCCGGCCAGTCCGGCAACGCCCCCGAATCCGCCGCGATGGACCGGCAAGCGGGGCAGGCGGGGGCGGCGGGTTACCCCGGCCACCGAATAGACCGCGGCGATGCCGGGCTCCTGCTCCAGCGCCTGGCCCAGTGCCAGCGCCTCGCCGGTACCGCCAAGGAGCAGGACACGCAGCGGCTCAGGCGCCATGGCGGGCCGGGGCAGCGGTCTGTGCCAGTCGGTGGCGGTGCATCACGTCTCCTTTGGACGTCGGGGTGCGGCGGTTTGACGGCGGGGCCCAGGCTGCCTAGAGTACCAAGCTCCTCAGGTGCCCCGCGCGAGCAGCGGCGGGGTGAAACGGGAAGACCGGTTCAGCCGCACCTAGCGGCGAGTCCGGCGCTGCCCCCGCAACGGTAGGTGGGGGGCGGATCACAAAGCCACTGCAAGGCGCCGTCGTTCGGCGGCGGGCCCTGCGGGAAGGCGATTCGCCCGGGGTCACCGACCCCACCCACGAGCCCGGAGACCGGCCTGAGGGAACCCAGGTGCCGCGGGAGGCGGCAGACCGGGGCAGGCCACCGTTTGCCGGGCGCAAGCGCGATCCCTTCCCCATCCCTGTTCCTCCCTGCGGTGGAATCAAACCGACGCGCGTGCGGGTGGCGCGCGGAAGGGAGGAAAATATGTCCAGAAACGCGAGCGCTGGAGTCGCTGCCGGTTTGGCCGCTGCAGTTGGATGTTCGTCGGTTGTCGCTGGTGATGCCAGTGTATCTGAGCGTTCACTTACGCCTTTGGTGGTTACGCCCTCGCGATCCGCGGAGGCGCCACAGCAGTCAAGGGCTTCCGTAACGGTCATTGACCGCGAACAGATCGAGCGTAGTCAAGCGCAAGATCTTCCCGCGCTTCTCCGTCGTGCTCCCGGCGTGAACGTCAGTCAGCAAGGTGGTCTCGGTAAACAGACTCGCATTTCGATGCGTGGCACGGGAACGTCGCAGAGCCTTCTTCTGATAGACGGTGTTCGAGCGGGGTCCGCGACCACGGGAGAGGCCGACCTTCAGCATATTCCTCTGAGCCAGATCGAACGCGTTGAGGTGGTGCGTGGGCCACGATCGGCCCTTTACGGGTCCGACGCCATTGGCGGTGTTATCCAAGTGTTTACTCGAGACGTGACGGAGGAGCCGAGTGGCTCTGCCGGCGTTCGAATTGGCTCTGAGCGCACGCGTGAAGTGAGGGGTTCTGTATCGGGAGGGGATGCGACTAACCGATATCGCTTATCCGCCAGTTCGCTCCGCACCCGAGGCTTCGACTCACAAGTTCCGGTTGATGCCTCGAAGACTTTCGAACCCGACGATGACGGCTATCGGCAGGACTCTCTCGCCATGCGTTGGAGTCGCACTCTTACAGACGACGCTGTGGTCGATTTGGATGTGTCACGTACCGAAGGGGAGACCGAGTACGACGGCACGCCGAATCAGACGGATTTCTTGGACCAACTGTTGTCCGTAACCGCGCGGGTCGGCATAGCAGACGATGTTGATACGACGGTAAGGGTCTCGGAACTCCGGGATGAGCGCACGCAGTTTGACGATGGCCAGCCGTATAGTCAGTTCGATACACGTCGCCGCGAGGTGTCTTGGCAGACCGATGTCTCGCTTGCTCCCCGTCACGACCTGATCCTTGGGTTCGATTGGCGACGTGAGGACGTGGATACGGATGATCCCCTGACCCAGGATCGCCGCACGAACCGGGGGCTCTTCGCGCAATATGCGGGCGAAGAGGGGCCGTGGGGGTGGTCGTTGGGTCTGCGCGAAGATGAGGACGAGGCGTTCGGCCGTCATGTGACCGGCGATATCTCCGCAGGGCTTGATATCGGCGACGTCACAACCGTTTATGCCAGTTACGGTACGGCTTTTAAGGCGCCGACGTTTAATGATCTCTATTGGCCGGAGTCCCAATGGCAAGCGGGAAACCCTGATCTCGATCCCGAAGAGTCGGAAACCTATGAGGTCGGTCTTCAGCAATGGTTCGACCATGCCTACTGGGCCATTTCTTTATTCCATACGGACATTGACGACCAGATCGATTGGGATACAGCGGCTCAACCCATGCGTCCGGAAAACGTGGCCGAGGTGCGCCTGCGAGGGGCGGAGTTGGAAGCGGGCTACCGATCTTCGGATTGGACCGTGCTCGGGGCATTAACGGCCCTGGATGCCGAAGACCGTGAAACGGGGGAGCGCCGGGATCGTCAACCGCCGTTCAGTGGTTCACTGGAGGTCGATCGCCATCTTGGCGCTTGGAGTCTCGGCGGCGCCGTTGAGGCGGCGAGTTATCGCTATGACGGAGGGGGAGAAAAGCGGCTCTCCGGCTACGGGGTCTTCGATCTTCGCGTTGCCTATCGTCCTGTTGATGGTTGGGTTGTCCGAGGCAAGGTCGAGAATGTCGGGGATAAGGAGTGGTATCCGGCCTGGAATGGCTTCTCAGACCCCGAGACATACTATGCAGCGCCCGGTCGGCGTTATTTCGTGTCGGCGGAGTACGCATTCTGAAACCTAGTTTTTGATAGGCGCGCTGGAGCTTCGTTGGGTGCTCCAGTGGCGCGGGAGAGGCAATAATGGGAAACCGACTTTCCAAGATCGCCACCTGCACCGGTGATGAGGGCCGCACGGGCCTCGGTGACGGGTCGCGGGTGGACAAGGACAGCCACCGCGTCGAGGCCTTCGGCGAGGTGGATGAGCTCAACAGCTTCCTGGGGCGCCTGCTGGCCCACGAGCTGCCCGAGGACGTGGCCCCGGTGCTGGCACAGGTCCAGCACGAGCTCTTCGACCTGGGCGCCGAGCTGGCCGTGCCCGGCCACAAGGCGTTCCCCGAGGGGGCCGTGGATCGCCTGGATGCGGCGCTGTCCTACTTCAATGACTCGCTGCCGTATCTCAAGGAGTTCATCCTCCCCGGTGGCGGCCGGGCCACGGCGGATTGCCACGTCGCCCGGGCGGTTTGCCGGCGTGCGGAACGCAAGGTCGTGGCCCTGAGCCACCACGAGGCGGTGCGGCCCGAGTCCATGGCCTACCTCAACCGCCTCTCCGACCTGCTCTTCGTCGTCGCCCGGGTCCTCTCCCGCTACGAGAACGGCGGCGAGGTGCTCTGGCGCCCGGCCGGTCAGCGGGCGGCGGATGAGAGCGCGTAAAGTGTCGATGGTGGGCGCGACGGTAGGGTGGACACACGTGATGGCAGCAGGGTGCGTGGTGCGCCGGCTGGCGGTGCGGCTCTGCCGGCTGAAGAGCGTCGGGCAGGCGTGGCGGCACTGCTACACTGGCGATGACTGTGTATCCCGAGGTTCCAGCCATGGCCGATCCGCAGCCAACCGGGATGACCGCCGAGGCGTACCTTGCCTGGGAGGCGGAGCAGCCCCTCAAGCACGAGTTTGTGGCGGGAGAGATCTTCGCCGTGGGTGGGGCTTCGGACCGGCACGTGACCGTGACGCTCAATGTGGCCAGCGCGCTGCGCCAGCAGCTGCGCGGGGGGCCATGCCGTACGTTCATGGCCGACATGAGGGTCCGGGTGGAGGCGGCCGACGCCTTCTTCTATCCGGATGTGCTGGTCACCTGCGATCCGACCGATCATCAGCGCTCCGAACACAAGGAGGCGCCGTGCCTCGTGGTGGAGGTGCTGTCCCCCTCCACGGCGGCCTACGACCGGGGCGCCAGGTTTGCCGCCTACCGCAAGCTCCCCTCGCTGCGGGAGTATCTCCTCATCGACCCGGAGATCGGGAGCCTGGAACTCTACCGCTCGGACGGTCAGGGCCACTGGGTGTTGTACCCGCACGAGGCCCACGAGGAAGTGGTGCTGGCCAGCCTGGAGGCGCGACTCTTCGGGGCCGAGGTCTTCGAGGACGCCCCGCCGGGGCCCGAGCCGCGCTAGGGGGCATCGCAGCCGGATTCTTGGCATCGCTGGCGGCGTGGGCGCCGGTGCACGCCGGGGAGCGCTGTGTGGAGGACGACGCCGGCCAGGAGGTCTGCCTGGAGGCCCCGGCGCAGCGGATCGTGGCCCTCTCGCCCGGGGCGACGGAGCTGCTCTTCGCCGCCGGCGCCGGGGATCATGTGGTGGCTGCGGTCAGCCACGCCGACTACCCGGAGGAGGCCGCCGATCTGCCCCGGGTGGGCAGCTACGACCGGCTCGATATGGAGTCGATCCTCGCCCATGAGCCGGATCTGGTCATCGGCTGGACCAGCGGCAACTCCAGCAGCCAGCTCGAACGCATCGAGTCGCTGGGCGTGCCGCTCTACCGCAGCGATCCCCGGCAGCTTGAGGAGATCGCCACCTCCCTGGAACGGCTCGGGGCCCTGGCCGGCAGCGAGGAGACCGCGGAGGCCGAGGCGGCCCGTTTCCGTGACGCGGTGGCGGAACTCGAGGCCGAGTACGCCGGCCGCGACCCGGTGCGCGTCTTCTACCAGATCTGGCCGGACCCGGTGATGACCATCAACGACGAGCAGATCATCAGTGAGTCGATCCGCATCTGCGGCGGCGAGAACGTCTTCGGCGATCTCGGCAGCCTGACCCCGCGGCTGGATACCGAGTCCGTCCTCGAGGCCGACCCGGAGGCGATCGTCGCCGGCGGGATGGGCGAGGCCGACGACGCCTGGCTGGACGAGTGGCGGCGCTACGACGTCCTGGAGGCCACCGCCAAGGACAACCTCTTCTTCGTCCAGCCCTCGACGATCCAGCGCCCGACGCCGCGCATCCTCGAGGGGACGCGGGCGCTGTGTGACAAGCTCGAGCAGGCCCGGCGCAACCGCTGATGGGGATCGGGCGCACAGCCGATCAGCGGGGCCGCTCCGGCGCCGTGAGCGAGGAGGGCGGGGCGCTGGCCCAGCCGAGTCGGGTCGGATCGCCGGTGCGCTTCCTTTTGCCCCTGGGCGTGCTGGCGCTGGCGGCACTGCTGGCGGTGGCCACGGCGGTGGCCATCGGCAGCGTGCCCCTGACCCCGGGCGAAGTCCTCGCGGTCCTGGCCGGCAGCGGCGAGCCGCTGCACCAGACCCTGGTCCTGGAGCTGCGTCTGCCCCGGGCCCTGGCCGCTTTCGCCGTCGGCGGACTGCTGGCCGTGGCCGGGGCGCTGATGCAGGTGCTGCTGCGCAACCCGCTGGCCGACCCCTACGTGCTCGGGCTCTCCGGCGGGGCCGCCGTGGGCGCCCTGGCGGCGATGCTCCTCGGGCTGGGCATGGCCCTGGTCTCCGGGGCGGCCTTCGTCGGGGCGCTCTTCTCGACCCTGCTGGTCTTCGGCCTGGCCCACGGCACCGGCAGCTGGACGCCGACCCGGCTGCTGCTCACCGGCGTGGTGGTGGCCTCCGGCTGGGGGGCGCTGGTCACCTTCATGCTCGCCGTCGGGCCCACCGAGCAGCTGCCCGGCATGCTCTACTGGCTCATGGGCGATCTGGCCTACGCCCGCGGCCCGTGGCTCGCCTTGGTCGCCCTGGCCGTGGCCGTGCTGGTGGCGTTGCCGCTCGGGCGCAGCCTCAACGTCCTCGCCCGCGGGCCACTGCAGGCGGCGGCGCTCGGCGTCGCCGTGCGGCCATTGGAGTGGGCGGTCTATGTGGCGGCCAGCGTGCTCACCGCCGTCGCCGTGACCACCGCCGGGAGCATCGGCTTCGTCGGGCTGGTGGTCCCGCACATGCTGCGCCTGGTGCTGGGCAACGACCAGCGGCTGATCCTGCCCGCCGCGGCGCTGGCCGGCGGGGCGCTGCTGGCGCTGGCCGATGTCTTCGCGCGCACGCTCATCGCCCCGGAGCAGCTCCCGGTGGGCGTGATCACGGCGATGCTCGGCGTGCCGCTGTTCCTCTACCTGCTGCACCGCAGTCGTTAGGGGGGAAGCATGCTCCAGGCCCAGGATCTGATCATCGACATCCCCGAGCGGCCCGACGGCTATCCGCTCAACCTCACCATCGAGCCCGGGGAGATCTGGGGCGTGCTCGGGCCCAACGGCGCGGGCAAGACGACGCTGCTGCACACCCTGGCCGGGTTGCGCGCGCCCCGTGCCGGTGCGGTCGAGCTCGACGGCGCCAGCCTGCGCCGCTGGCGGCGCAAGGCGCTGGCCCGGCGCCTGGGGGTGGTCTTCCAGGAGCGCCACGACGGCTTCCCGGCCTCGGTGCTGGAGACCGCGCTCATCGGTCGTCACCCCTACCTGACGCCGTGGGATCTGGAGACCGCCGAGGACCTGGCCTGCGCCCGGCAGGCGCTGGAGCGGCTCGAACTCGGCGGGCTCGAGGAGCGGCTGGTCAGTACCCTCTCCGGCGGCGAGCGTCAGCGCCTGGCGATGGCCACGGTACTGGCCCAGGATCCAGCGGTCTGGCTGGCCGATGAGCCCACCAACCACCTGGATCTGCGCCACCAGGTGGCCGTCATGGATCTGCTGGCCGGCCAGGCGCGGGAGGGGCGCGGTGTCTTCCTCTGCCTGCACGACATCAACCTGGCGGCGCGCTGGTGCACCCACATCCTGCTGCTCTACCCCAACGGCGATGCCTGCTGGGGGCCCGCCGAGGTGATGCTCGTCACCGAGGCGCTGGAGGCGCTCTACGGGCAGCGGCTGGTCGCCACCGAGGCCGACGGGGCCCGTGTCTTCGTACCAGCCGGCGGTCTGCCGTGCGGCTGATCGCCCCCGGCGTCGCCGCCCTGGAGCGCTGGAGCGCGCGCTGGCCGCTCCTCTTTCACCTCTACGCCTGGCCGTACCGCCGGCTGGTGGCCCGGGAGCTGCGCCTGGCCGGGGTCGTGCCCGGCGAGCGGCTGCTGCATGTAGGCTGCGGGGCGCTGCCGTTCACTGCGGTGCTGGCCGCGCGCCTGGGCGGGGCCCGGGTGATCGCCGTGGACCGTTCCGCCGCCGCCGTGGCCGGGGCGCAAGCCGTGGTGGCGCACCTGGGCCTCCTCGGTGAGGGACCGGGGCGCGTCCGGGTCCTCTGTGCCGATGCGGCGGCCGACGCCCTGCCCGAGGTGGATGTGGCGCTGATCGCCCTGCAGGCTTGCCCGCGGACGCCGATCCTTGCCAACATCCGCCGCCAGCGCGCGCCGGCCCGTATCCTCTTTCGGCTGCCGCGGCCCGGGCTGGAGGGCCAGTACGGGGCCGCGCCGGACGGCGAGACGGCGGCCGGGAGCTGTCGGCACGGGATGCCGACCTTCGACCGCACCGCGCTCTATCTCCATCGGCCACCGGAAACGACGTGAACGGAGCCACCCTCAGCTGGACGACCCTCGGTGCCCGCGCCGTGCTCGCGGCCCTGGTGCTGGCCCTGCTCGGTGCCCTGCTGGCCGGCAGCGCGCCGGAGTGGGCGTGGGTGCACGGCCAGCTGCAACAGCTGCGGCAGGTGGCCGAGTCGCAGCCGGTGCAGGCGGCGCTCGTCCTCCTGTCGCTGCGCTTTCTCTTCTCGGTGGTCTCAGTCCCCGGAAGCGGGGTGCTGACCGTCGCCGGTGGGGTGATGTTCGGCTTCTGGGCCGGTCTGGCGTTGGTCCTGGTGGCGGTGGGCACCGGCGCGCTGGCGATCTTCCTGCTCACCCGCTACGCCCTCCACGACGCGGTGCGCCGCCGGTTCCCGGAAGCACTGCGGCGCGTCGACCGCCACTGTGCCGACCACGGCCCGAGCGCGCTGTTTTTGCTGCGCATCGCCGAGCCGTTCCCCACCTTCCTGATCAATGCCCTCTTCGCGCTGACGCGGATGCCGGCGCGGACCTACTTCTGGGTCAGCCTGCTGGGGATGTTCCCCGGCGTGGCCATCCTCACCAACGCCGGCGCGCAGTTGGAGGCGGTCCACACCCCGGCGGAGCTGATGAGCACCGGGATGATCGCCTCGCTGGTGGCCCTCGGCGCCATCCCGTTGCTCTCCAGCCTCGCCGCCGCCCGGCTTCGGGCGGATCGGCGCCGCCGCGGCGACTGAGCGCCACGGGGGGCCATGCCCCGGGCATCGGCCGTGGCCGCCGCGGACCGCCTAGAATAGGGGGAACCGCTGCCCGGTCATCGTGAGGCGCCCCGTTGCCCGCCCAGGAAGTCTTCCGCGCCGAGGGCATCACCAAGGTCTACCGCATGGGCGAGGTGGCCGTGCACGCCCTGCGCGGGGTGGACCTGGTCCTCTACGCCGGGGAGCTGGTGGTGCTGCTCGGGCCCTCGGGCAGTGGCAAGTCGACCCTGCTCAACATCCTCGGCGGGCTCGATACGCCCACCAGCGGTCGTGTCATCGTCCAGGGGCGCGATCTCACCCGGGCCGGGGAGGCGGAGCTGACCGCCTTTCGCCGCCACTTCGTCGGCTTCGTCTTCCAGTTCTACAACCTGATCCCCAGTCTGACCGCCCGCGAGAACGTGGCCATCGTCACCGAGATCGCCCGCGACCCCATGCCCCCCGAGGAGGCGCTGGCGCTGGTCGGGCTGGGCAGCCGACTGGACCACTTCCCCTCGCAGCTCTCCGGCGGCGAGCAGCAGCGGGTGGCCATCGCCCGCGCCGTGGCCAAGCGCCCCCAGGTCCTGCTCTGCGACGAGCCCACCGGCGCCCTGGACTCGAAGACCGGGGTGGCGGTGCTCGAGGTCCTCGAGCGCATCAATGCGGAGCTGGGCACTACCACCGCGCTGATCACCCACAACGCGGACATCGCCTCCATGGCCCACCGGGTGGTGGACTTCAAGGACGGGCTGATCGACTCGGTGCACATCAATGACCAGCGGCGCCGGGCGGCGGAGCTGGTCTGGTGAGCGCGCTCACCCGCAAGCTGCTGCGCGAGCTGGTGACCCTGCGTGGGCAGGTGATCGCCATTGCCGTGGTCATCGCCGGCGGCGTGGCGACGCTGATGATGTTCCTCACCGCGCTCTTTGCCCTGACCGAGACCCGCGACGCCTTCTACCAGGAGTACCGCTTCGCGGATCTCTTCGCCAGCGCCGAGCGGGCCCCCCGGGGCCTGGTGACGGAGATCGAACGGATCGACGGCGTCCAGCGCGTGGAGGACCGCGTGGTCACCGCGGCCAACCTGGACGTCCCCGGCTACGACAACCCGGTGACCGGGCGCATCCTCTCCTTGCCCGAGGGCCGCCAGCCGGACATGAACCGCCTCCACCTGCGCCAGGGGCGGCTGCCGGAGCCGGACCGCGAGGCCGAGGTGGTGGTCAGTGACGCCTTCGCCGAGGCCCATGGGTTGGGTCCCGGCGATGACCTGGCGGCGATCATCCGCGGCCGCTACCAGCGCCTGGAGGTGGTCGGCGTGGCGGTCTCGCCGGAGTTCATCTATCAGATCCGCCCGGGTGAGATCCTCCCCGACTACGAGCGCTACGGCATCCTGTGGATGAATCGCCGGGCCCTGGCCGCGGCCTACGACATGGACGGGGCCTTCAACGACCTGCTGCTTACCCTGCAGCACGGTGCCCGGCCCGGTGACATCATCGAGGCCGTGGACCGCCTACTGGAGCCCCGGGGCGGGCGCGGTGCCCACGACCGGGGGGATCAGCTCTCCCACGCCCTGCTCGAGGACGAGCTGACCCAGCTGGCCAACCTGGCCTACGTGATCCCGGCCATCTTCCTTGGCGTGGCCGCCTTCCTGCTCAACGTGGTGGTCAGCCGCCTGGTGGCCACGCAGCGCGAGATCATCGGCGCCCTGAAGGCCTTCGGCTACTCGCGGCTGGCCATCGCCGGGCACTACCTCCGGTTGGTGCTGCTCATCGTCCTGCTCGGGGTGCTCGCCGGCGTGGCCACCGGGTACTGGCTGGGGGTCCACCTGGCCGAGATCTACGCCGGCTTCTTCCGCTTCCCCTTCCTCGAGTTCCGGCTCCAGCCGCCGGTGGTCGCCATCGCCGCGGCGGTGACCACGCTCTCGGCGCTGCTCGGGACGTGGCTGGCGGTCCGGCGTGCCGCCCGGCTGCCGCCGGCCGAGGCGATGCGCCCGGAGCCGCCGCCGACCTATCGGCCTACACTGATCGAGCGGCTTGGGCTGCAGCGCTGGTTCAGCCAGCCGACGCGGATGATCCTGCGCGGTCTCGAGCGCCGTCCCCTGCGCGCCGGGCTGGCCACCGTGGGGATCGCCCTGGCCGTGGCGATCCTGATGATCGGCCCGTATCAGCGCAACGCGCTTAACACCATGATCGACATCCAGTTCAATCTGGTTCAGCGCGATGACGTGACGGTCTCCTTCTACGAGCCGACCTCGCGCAAGGTGATCCACGAGCTTGCCGGGTTGCCCGGTGTCGATCGCGCCGAGCCGTTTCGCCAGGTGGCGGCGGAGGTCGCCTTCGGGCACCGCAGCCACCGCATGGCGGTGCTGGGCCTGGAGCCGGATGCGGACTTGCGCCGGCTGCTCGATACCGACCTGCGTACGGTTCCGCTGCCCGGGGAGGGGGTGCTGCTGACGGATTACCTGGCCGAGCAGCTGCGGGTCGGGCCCGGAGATACGCTGGAGATCCGCGTGCTCGAGGGGCGGCGGCAGACGCTGGAGGTCCCGGTCAGCGGGGTGATCGCCGAGTACCTGGGGGTGTCGGTCTACATGGAGCTGGACGCACTCAATCGGCTCCTTGGCGAGGGCGAGGCGATCTCCGGGGCCTGGCTGGGTCTTGCCGGGCAGGAGCGCGGCCCCCTGCTGCGCGAGCTCGACCGCCGCCCGCGGGTGGCCGGGGCCACCGAGGCCGATGCCGCCATGCGCAACTTCGAGGAGAACGTGGCCGGCACGATGATGGCCACCGCGGCGATGACCACGCTGCTCGCCGGTGCCATCGCCTTCGGGGTGGTCTACAACAACGCCCGGATCGCACTGGCCGAGCGCGGGCGCGAGCTGGCCAGCCTGCGGGTGCTCGGCTTCACCCGGCGCGAGATCGCCTATCTGCTCCTCGGCGAGCAGGCGGTGCTGATCGCCGCCGCCCTGCCCATCGGGTTCGTGATCGGCCACTACCTCTACGCCATCATCGTCCAGGCCGCGGAGTCGGAGCTCTACCGGGTCCCCATGATCCCGTCGGTGGCCGGCATCGCGTTGGCCACCCTGGTCCTGCTCGGTGTCGCCGCTCTCTCGGCCTGGGTGGTGCGGCGCCGGCTGGACCGGCTGGACATGGTCGAGGCCCTGAAATCGAGGGAGTAGGGATGCAGCCACGCTGGAAAGCCGTCATCGCATGGACACTGGCCGGGGTCGCGGTCATCGGCCTGCTTATTCTGGTGCTGCGGCCGGCGCCAATCCTCGTCGATACCGAGGCGGTCAGCCGCGGCCCCCTGGAGGTCACCCTGGAGGAGGAGGGCAAGACCCGTGTGGCCGATCGCTATCTCCTCTCCGCCCCGGCAACGGCCCAGGCCCGGCGGGTCACTCCCGAGCCCGGGGATCGGGTGGAGGCCGGGGAGGTGCTCGCTACCCTCGACCCGATGGCCGTCCCGGTGCTCGACGCCCGGGCCCGGGAGCAGGCCCGGGCCCAGCTGGAGGCGGCGCGCTCGGCGCTGGAAGCGGCCCGCGAGGAGGCCGAGGCAGCCCGAGCGACGGCGGAATCGGCGGCCGATGAGTACCGCCGTCTGGCGGCCCTGGGCGAGGAGGGGGCGGTCTCGGAGCGGAGCGTGGAGCGGGCCGACGCCGAGCGCCGGCAGACCCAGGCGGCCTGGCGCTCGGCGCAGTTCCGGGTGGCCAGCGCCGAGGCCCAGCGGGATCAGGCCCAGGCGGTCCTGCGCTGGGAAGGGGAGGAGGCCCTGGACGCCGGCGCTGCCGAGCCGATCCGTCTGCGTGCCCCCATCGACGGCGTGATCCTCCAGCGCCACTTCGAGAGCGCCCGGGTGGTGCAGCCCGGTGATCCGATCCTGGAGCTGGCCGATCTCGCCCGGCTGGAGGTGGAGGTCGAGGTGCGCTCGGCGGATGCGGTGCGCATCGCCCCCGGGATGCTGGTGCGCCTGGAACGCTGGGGCGAGGCCGAGCCCCTGGAGGCCGTGGTCCGCCGGGTGGAGCCCTACGGTTTCGAGTACATCACCGCCCT
Source organism: Halorhodospira sp. 9628 (assembly GCF_022228075.1). Taxonomy (NCBI): domain Bacteria; kingdom Pseudomonadati; phylum Pseudomonadota; class Gammaproteobacteria; order Chromatiales; family Ectothiorhodospiraceae; genus Halorhodospira; species Halorhodospira sp. 9628. The sequence goes on along the minus strand of NZ_JAJNRF010000011.1, from coordinate 10,318 downwards.
CGGCGTGGAGGAGCGGCGGGTGCGGGTCATCGCCGATCTCGCCTCGCCCCGGCAGGCGTGGGCGCGCCTTGGCGATGGCTACCGGGTCAACGCGGTCTTCGTGCTCTGGTCGGCGGAGGACGTGCTGCGGGTGCCGACCAGCGCCCTGTTCCGCCACGACGACGGCTGGGCGGTCTTCGTGGTCGAGCAGGGGCGGGCGCGGCTGCAGCCGGTGACCATCGGCGAACGCGGTGCCCGTCTGACCCGGGTCCACTCGGGCTTGGAGGCCGGCGCCGAGGTAGTGGCGCACCCGCCCCGAGAACTGGCCGACGGAGGGCGGCTGAGCGTGCGCCGCTGACCGGGCCGCCGGGGCGCAGCGGCGTTGCACAGCCGGGGCCTAGGGGTATAGCCTAGTCGGACTTAGCTAATGGCGGTGTGCGATGAAACAGGTCAACATTCATGAGGCCAAGTCCCAGCTCTCCCGGCTGGGCGAGCTTGTCTGGCAGGGAGAGCGGGTGGTGATCGCGCGGGCCGGCAAGCCGTATCTCGATCTGGTACCCCATCGCCGTTCGGCGCAGCCACGCCAGCCCGGGCTGCTCAAGGACCGGATCTGGATCGCCGCGGATTTTGATGAGACTCCGGAATCAATCGTGCAGGATTTCGAAGGCGGCCCGTGAAACGGCTATTGCTGGACACACATGTATTTCTCTGGTGGCTTGCTGATGACCCGGCCCTGGCTGAGAGGGCGCGGGGCGCCCTCGCCGATCCGGGCAACGATGTCTTCGTCAGCGCGGTCTCCGGCTGGGAGATCTCGATCAAGCGCGCTCTGGGAAAACTGGAGGCTCCTGAAAGCCTCGATGAGTTCGTGGAAGCGGCCGGGTTTCTGCATCTTCCGGTCACCTTCTTCCATGGAGAGCAGGCCGGACAGTTGCCCATGCATCATCGGGATCCGTTTGATCGAATGCTGATCGCTCAGTCCCAGGCGGAAGGCATGGTGCTGGTGACTGCCGATGAGCGGATTCGCCAGGTCGGGATCCGCACCCTGAGGGCGGCCTGAGCCATGGCATCCTCGGCAGGTATGGCCGGTGCGCTGGCGGTGGCCGTGGGCAGTGCCCTCGGCGGGGTCGCCCGCTTCTGGGTGGCGGCGGCGGTCAACCGGCGCCTGGGCGAGGCCTTCCCCTGGGGGACGCTGGTGGTCAACGTCACCGGGGCGCTGCTTGCCGGGGTGCTGGCCGCTGTGCTCGCCGCCACGGCCGGCGGATTCGCCACGCTGGAGAGGCTGCTGCTGATCGGCTTCTGCGGCAGCTACACCACGGTCTCCTCCTTCGCCCTGCAGACCTACACCCTCGCCCGGACGGGTAGCGGAGTCCGGGCCGTGGGGAACATCGCCGCCACCCTGGCGCTGACCCTGGCGGGCGCCTGGATCGGGTTGCAGGCGGGGGCGTGGATCGCCGGAGGCGGCTCATGAGGATCACCCTCTGGGTCGCCGCCGGCAGTGCCCTCGGCGGGCTGAGCCGTTACGGCGTGGACCGGTTGATGCACGTGGCCGGCTGGGTGGCCTTCCCTGGGGGGACCCTGCTGGTGAACACCCTCGGCTCGCTGCTCATCGGTGCCGTGGCGGCCTGGGCGGCGGCGGATCCGGCGGAGCGGACGCTGCCCACCCACTGGCGGCAGTTCGCCGTGAACGGCTTCTGCGGCGGGTTCACCACGTTCTCCATCTTCAACCTGGAGACGCTGACCCTCCTCGAGCGGGCGCCCGCTCTTGCCGGCGCCAATGTGCTAGCCACCACGGTCCTCTGCCTGGCGGCGGTGGCGATCGGTTACGCTGGAGTGGCGCGGTGGCTCCAGGCTCGATGGCCGGCCGCCTCCTGAGACCGATGCGGAACCTGCCTGGAGGACACTGTGAAGATCTGGGTCGATGCGGATGCCTGCCCGGGCGCGATCAAGGAGATCCTCTTTCGCGCCGCCCAGCGCACGGGAGTGCCGTTGACGCTGGTGGCCAACCACCCGATCCGGGTGCCGCCGTGCAAGCATATCCGCGCCGTCCAGGTGGCGCCCGGCTTTGACGTCGCCGATCATGAGATCGTCCGCCAGGTGGCAGCGGGGGATCTGGTCATCACCGGCGATATCCCGCTGGCCGCCGAGGTGATCGACGCCGGCGCCCAGGCGCTCAACCCCCGTGGCGAGCTCTACACGCCCGCCACCATCCGGGAGCGCCTGAATATGCGTGATTTCATGGATACTATGCGCGCCAGCGGGGTGGAGACCGGTGGGGCGGCGGCGCTGAGCCAGCGTGACCGCCAGGCCTTCGCCAACCAACTCGACCGGATTCTGGCCCGCCGCGGGACGGACGGGTAGCCGGGCGCGCCCTAGCAGGCCACCGTCGCGCCGTTGAGGTTCTCGTAGAGTTCGCGGAACTGTCCGGTGAGCTTGTGCCTCGGCGCCCAGTGAATCAGCGGCTGGGCGTTCTGGTGCGATTCGCGGACCTTGACCGAGGTGTTCAGGTGGGGGGCGAGGATGGGCAGTTCCTCGTTGATCAGTTCCTCGACCAGCTGCCGTGGCAGATTGGCGCTGGGCTGGAACTGGTTGACCACGATGCCCTCGACCCGCAGCGCCTCGTTGTGATCCTCGCGGATCTCTTCCAGGTGCTCGACGAGCTCGTAGAGCGCACGGCGGGAGAAGTCGTCGCAGTCGAAGGGGATCAGGCAGCGTTGCGCGGCGATCAGCGCCGAGCGGCTGAAGAAATTCAGTGCCGGCGGGGTATCGATGTAGATGGCGTCGAATGGGGTCTGCAGGCTGGAGAGGGCGTCGCGCAGCTTGTAGATCTTGTAGCGCGCCTCCAGCTTGTTCTGCAGCGCCTCCAACTCCCGGTTGGCCGGCAGGATCGAGAGGTTCTCGAACGGGGTCTCGGTGATGAACTGATCGAGATCCGCCGGCTTGCGGGGGCCGAGACGGAAACCCAGGGTCGAGGCGTAGAAGTCGGCGATGGTGGACTCGCACGCGTCGGCATCGGCGCCGAGCAGATACTGCGAGGAGTTGCCCTGCGGGTCGGAGTCGACCACCAGCGTCCGCAACCCGGAGGCGGCGCTGATGGCGGCCAGGTTGCAGGTGATGGTGGATTTGCCCACCCCGCCTTTCTGATTAAAGATCACGCGGTTCACGCTTGCCTCCCGCTCCGTGTTGCCACCGGTTGGACGGATCGCCGGCAAATTGCCGGTAAGTATCCGGCCGCAGGGCATGTGCCGTCAATCCGTGTGCCCGCCGGCGAGGGTGCGGTGCGCTTCGCGGAGGTCTCCGTCTGTCATTCGCCCCCCCAGGGCTGGTAGGATCCTCGCCCTTTCGCGATTGGCACGAACAGCGCCCTCCTTGGTGGCGGGCCCTTCCGGGTCTGCTGGTGATTCGCGGCATCCAGGCTCCGGGCCCGGCCCGTGAGCGCACCATCGCGGTTTCGTATTGCGTACGAGCCCTCGGTCCTGGAGCGGTCCGAAAGGGGGCGTAATGGTCTGGTGACTTGGGGAACGGAATGGACTGGAGCAGGCTCAAGCGGGAGTGGTTCGGCAACATCCGGGGCGACGTGCTCGCCGGCATCGTGGTGGCACTGGCCCTGATCCCCGAGGCCATCGCCTTCTCCATCATCGCCGGTGTGGACCCGCAGGTCGGCCTCTACGCCTCCTTCTGCATCGCGGTCGTGATCGCCTTCACCGGGGGGCGGCCGGGGATGATCTCGGCGGCCACCGCGGCGATGGCGCTGCTGATGGTCACGCTGGTCAAGGAGCACGGGCTGGAGTACCTGCTGGCGGCGACCCTGTTGACCGGCCTGCTGCAGATCATCGCCGGCTACCTGCGGGTCGGGCAGTTGATGCGCTTCATCTCGAACTCGGTGATGACCGGCTTCGTCAACGCCCTGGCGATCCTCATCTTCATGGCGCAGATCCCGGAGCTGATCGACGTGCCCTGGACGGTCTACCCGATGGTGATCGGTGGTCTGGCGATCCTGTACCTGTTCCCGTATGTGACCCGGATGGTGCCGTCCCCGCTGGTGACCATCGTCGTTCTCACCACGCTGGCCTGGTTCCTCGGCATGGACATCCCCACCGTGGGGGATATGGGCAAGCTCCCGGACACCCTGCCGGTGTTTCTCTGGCCGGATGTCCCGCTGAACCTGGAGACGCTCTGGATCATCCTCCCCTATGCGCTGGCGTTGACCGTGGTGGGGCTGCTGGAGTCCATGATGACCCAGGGGATCGTGGACAATCTGACCGATACGGAGACCGACCGCGACCGCGAGTGCAAGGGGCAGGGTATCGCCAACATCGCCGCCGGCAGCCTGGGGGGCATGGCCGGCTGTGCGATGATCGGCCAGTCCGTGATCAATGTGAAATCCGGCGGGCGGGGGCGGCTGTCGTCGCTGGTCGCCGGCCTGGTGCTGCTGATCCTCGTGGTCTTTCTGACCCCGCTGCTGGAGATGATCCCGATGGCGGCGCTGGTGGCGGTGATGATCATGGTCTCCATCGGGACCTTCAGCTGGGCCTCGATCCGGGATCTGCCCAAGCACCCGATGAGCACCAACATTGTCATGATCAGCACCGTGGCCGTGACGGTGTTCACGCACAACCTGGCCATCGGCGTGCTCACCGGCGTCCTCCTCGCGGCGCTGTTCTTCGCCAACAAGGTCAGCCGCTTCATGTACGTGCGCTCGGATGTGCAGAGCCTGCCTGACGACCAGACGCTGCACCGCCGCTACGAGGTGGTCGGCCAGGTCTTTTTCGCCTCGGCGGAGCGTTTCCGCAAGTCCTTCGATTTCGGTGAGGACCTGGACACCGTCACCATCGATCTAACCCGGGCCCATTTCTGGGACATCACGTCGGTGGCCGCGCTGGATCGGGTCGTCATAAACTTCCGCCGCGAAGGCGTCGCGGTGGACGTGGTCGGCATGAACGAGGCGACGGCGACCATCGTCGATCGCTACGCGGTCCACAACGAGCCGGATGCCGTCGAGCGGTTGATGGGTCACTGAGCCGGGCAAGGAGTCAACGACCATGAGCAAAATCATCGCCAGCGTCGACGGATCCCGCTCGTCGCCCTCCGTCTGCGATCACGCGGTCTGGGCCGCACGGCGCCTGCAGGCGCCGTTGACGTTCCTGCACGCCTTTCGCAACCCGCACGGTGAGCGCGAGGCGGATCTCAGCGGCAACCTGACCTTCGGGGTGCGGGAAAACCTCCTCGACGAGATGGTGCAGCTTGAGGAGCAGCGGGGTAGGCTCGCACGCGAGCAGGCGCGCGCCATCCTCGAGGATGCCATGAGCCGCGCCCGGGAACAGGGCATCGAGAACCCCGGGCGGCTGCTGCGCAACGGCGAGGTGACCGATGTGCTGGACAAGGCGCAGGAGGAGATGCGCCTGCTGGTGCTCGGCAAGCAGGGCGAGGACGGCGACGCCGAAGAGCAGCATATCGGCAGCCACCTGGAGAGCACCATCCGCCGGGTGCAGAAGCCGATCCTGGTGGCGCCGCTGGCCTTCCGCGAGCCGGAACGCTTCCTGATCGCCTACGACGGCAGCCCGGCGGCCCAGAAGGTGGTCGATCGCATCACCGAGAGCCCGCTGCTCCAGGGGCTCGAGGCGCACCTGCTCCTGGTTGACGCCGATACCGAGGTCAACCGCGAGCGGTTGCTCGCCCCGCGTCAGCAGCTGGAGGCGGCCGGTTTCACGGTCCACGCCGAGGTCCGTCCCGGCGGGATCGACGAGACGGTGTGCAACTACCGCAAGGAGCAGGATATCCACCTGATGGCCATGGGCGCCTACGGCCACTCGCGGTTGCGCCGGTTCTTTGTCGGCAGCACGACCACCCACATGATCATGCGCTCGAGCACGCCGCTGCTCATCCTGCGCTAGGGTTTCGGGCAATGACGGTCCCCGCGCTGCTGATCGCCGCCCCGGGCTCCGGCCAGGGCAAGTCGATGATCACCGCGGCGCTCGCCCGGCTGCACCGCAATGCCGGGCGCCGGGTGCGGGTGTTCAAGCACGGCCCGGATTACCTGGATCCGATGGTCCAGGAGCGGGCCAGCGGGACGCCGGTCTACCAGCTCCACCCGTGGATGACCGGCGAGGCCGAGTGCCGCTGGCGCCTGGCCGAGGCCGCGCGCGAGGCCGACCTGATCCTCGTCGAGGGCTCCATGGGGCTCTTCGATGGTGACCCCTCCAGTGCCGATCTCGCCGCCCTGGCCGGCCTGCCGGTGGCGGTGGTGATCGACGCCCGGGCCATGGCCGAGACCTTCGGGGCCCTGGTCGGCGGGCTGGCCCGCCACCGCGATGACGTGCGGGTGATCGGGGCCATCGCCAACCGGGTGGGGAGTCCGGGGCATGCGCGCATGCTCGCCGGCAGCCTGCCCGAGGGGGTGGAATGGCTCGGGGCGGTGCCCCGCGACGAGGCCCTGCATGTACCTGATCGCCACCTGGGACTGGTCCAGGCCGGCGAGGTGGCCGACCTGGATGCACGCCTGGATGCGGCCTCAGCGGTGCTCGCCGAGGCCGGCCTGGGCCGCCTGCCGCCCCCGGTGGCCCTGCACGGCGAGGCGCCGCCGGCTCCGCCCCGGCGGCTGCATGGGCAGCGGATCGCGGTGGCCCGGGATGCCGCCTTTGCCTTTGCCTACCGGGCCAACCTCGAGTTGCTGGAGGCGATGGGGGCCGAGGTGGTGCCCTTCTCGCCGCTGCGCGATGCGACGCTGCCCCCCTGCGATGCCCTCTGGCTGCCCGGCGGCTACCCGGAGCTGCACGCCGCCACCCTGGCCGCCAACGACGGGATGCGGGCCGCTATCGGTGAACACCACGCCGCGGGCCGGCCGATCCTCGCCGAGTGCGGCGGTCTGATGTACTGCGCCGAGTCGCTGGTCGATGGCGACGGCAGCGAGCACCCGATGCTCGGCCTCCTCGCGGGGCGTGCCGAGATGGCCGGGCGGCTGACGGGCATCGGCCTGCAGAGCCTGTCCCGCCCGGAGGGCGAGCTGCGCGGCCACACCTTCCACCACTCGCGGCTGGAGACGGCCCTGGAGCCCACGGAGCAAACCGTGCGGCGCAGCGGCAGCCCGGCCGAGGGCGTCTACCGGGTCGGCAGCCTGACCGCGACCTACTTCCACGCGTATTTTCCCTCGGCGCCCGAGGTCGTCGCCGGGCTCCTGAGCCGGTAGGCTACTCATCGCCGCTTCCCCGGGGAGCGGTTTCTCCCGAGCAACGAGGTGTGCGAAGCGATGCGTGAAGACGCGAAGGACCCGCAGCGGCACGCGGCGCGCATGGAGCGCAAGAGGGCGGTCATGGAGGAGCGCCGGTCCCGCGCGCAGCAGGATCGCGGTGTGCTACTGGTGCTCACCGGCCCGGGCAAGGGCAAGAGTTCGTCGGCGCTGGGCATGGTGGCGCGGACCCTGGGCCACGGCCGCAGCGCCGGGGTGATGCAGTTCATCAAGGGCGGCCGGGCCACCGGCGAGGAGGCCTTCTTCCGTGACCAGCCTGGGGTCGACTGGCAGGTGATGGGCGAGGGCTTCACCTGGGAGACCGCCGACCGCGAGCGGGATGTGGCGGCGGCCCGCGAGGCCTGGCGCGCCGCCCGGGGCTGGCTGTGTGAGGAGGGGCCGTCGCTGGTGGTGCTCGATGAGCTGTGCATCGTCCTGCGCTACGAGTACCTGGAACTGGGCGAGGTCCTGGATGATCTGTCCCGGCGGCCCTACGAACAGCACGTGGTGGTCACCGGCCGTCACGCGCCGCAGCCGCTGATCGACGCCGCGGATACGGTCAGCGAGGTAGGCGCCGTGCGACACGCCTTCGAGGCCGGGGTGCGCGCCCAGCCGGGGATCGAGTGGTGAGCGCCCGCACCCTCATGCTCCAGGGCACCTGCTCCGGCGCCGGCAAGACGGCGCTGGTCGCCGGTCTCTGCCGCCTGCTCGCCCGCCACGGGGTCCGCGTGGCGCCGTTCAAGCCGCAGAACATGAGCAACAACGCGGCGGTCACCCGCGACGGCGGCGAGATCGGCCGCGGCCAGTGGCTCCAGGCCCTGGCCGCCGGGGTGCCGGCGCACACCGACATGAACCCGGTGCTGCTCAAGCCCGAGGCCGAGCGCACCGCCCAGGTGGTGCTCCAGGGCCAGGTCACCGGGCGGCTCGAGGCGCGCGCCTTCCGTGAGGCCCGCCAGCCGCTGCTGCCGCCGGTGCTCGAGTCCTTCGAGCGCCTGCGTGCCGCCTACGACGTGGTGCTGGTCGAGGGGGCCGGCTCGCCGGCAGAGCCCAATCTCCGCCAGGGGGACATCGCCAACATGGGCTTTGCCGAGGCCGCCGACGTCCCGGTCTGGCTGGTGGGCGATATCGACCGCGGCGGCGTCTTCGCCTCCCTGCTCGGCACCCTGGAGTGGCTTGATGCGGCCGACCGGCGCCGGGTGGAGGCGCTGATCATCAACCGCTTCCGTGGCAGCCCGGAGTTGCTCGGCGAGGCGCCGGCGCAGCTCGCCGAACGCGGCGGCGTGCCGGTGATCGGCGTGGTCCCGGCGGTGCCCGATCTGCACCTGCCCGAGGAGGACGCCCCCTACCGGATGGCTGGGCCGCGCGGCTCCGGCGGCGCCCTGCAGGTGGTGGCGGTGGCCTATCCGCGGATGAGCAACCACGACGATCTCGACGCCCTGGATGCGGAGTCGGGGGTCCACGTCCGCTTCGCCCGGCAGCCGCGGGATCTCGACGGGGCGGACCTGGTCGTCCTGCCCGGCTCCAAGCATGTCTTCTCGGATCTGGCCTGGCTGCGTGAATCCGGCGTGGCCGAGGCGCTGCTGCGCCACTGTCGGTATGGAGGTCGGGTGGTCGGCCTGTGTGGCGGCCTGCAGATGCTCGGCGAGCACATCGAGGACCCGGAAGGGGTCGAGGGCGGCGGCAGCGCCCCGGGCCTAGGCCTGCTGCCGGTGCGCACCCGCCTGGCGGCGACCAAGCAGCTGGCCGAGGTGCACGGCCACGCCGAGTGGCCGGCGCCGGTGACCGTCACCGGCTACGAGATCCACCACGGTGTCACCGGCGCCCAAGAGGGCCTCTTCCCCTTCGTGGCGCGCTCCGACGACGGCCGCGTGCTCGGCAGCTACCTCCACCGGCTCTTCGACAGCGGGCCGTTCCGCCGCGCCCTGCTGGTGGAGTGGTTCGCCCTGGAGGGCGAGGGTGGCGACGAGCAGGCGCGCATCGAGGCGGAGCTGGATCGCCTTGCCGACACCCTGGAGCAGGCCCTGGAACCCGCCTGGCTGGAGGCGCTCGGCGTGCCGGGGCGGCCGGCGGGCTAGGTGCGCGTTCCGTCGGTGCATCCCCCGGGGGGTGGGCACGGGGATCGCGCCCCCTGCGACGAACTGTCCGGCTCGTCGATTTGCAACCGGCCGATCAGCCTGCCTAAACTCCGCGACTTCGATGTGGGTGCCCGCAGGCGCAACAGGATCGCCTGGGGTTAAACGGGAAGTCCGGTCCAGCTGCACCCAGCAGTGAAGCCGGCGCTGCCCCCGCAACGGTAGGTGGGGCCTGCGGATCACAGGCCACTGCGAGACAGCCGTCACCCGGCGGCCCTCGCGGGAAGGCGATCCGCAACGACGCATCCAGCGACCCCCCACGAGCCCGGAGACCGGCCCACAGCAACCCACGAAACGGCGTGCGGGCGGCGCGCCTGGGGGTGAGCTTGCCGGTGATCCCATCCGTCCGGCGGCGGCGCTGCAGCCGTCGTCGCTCCCCCAGTTTGAGTCGCCAGCGCCCGTCGCAAGACGAGGAGCGCTGAACATGAATCCGAACGATCGAAAACCCGGGCGCCTGCTCGGTGCCTTGCTGGCCACGGCGGTGTCGGTCCCGGCCCACGCCGCGGACGATGACCAACCGATCGCTTCCTCCACCGATCTGTCGCCGGTGCGCATCGAGGCCGGCGGCGATCCCCTGGGACGCGGCGCGGACAGCGAAGCCCTGCAGCGCCGCCAGGCCTCCAGCAGCGCCGAGATCTTCCGCGGCGAGGCCTCGGCCGGGGTCGGTGGCGGCAGCCGCAACGCCCAGCGCCTCTACCTGCGCGGTGTCGAGTCGAGCAACCTCAACGTCAGCGTCGACGGCGCCCGCCAGGGGCGCAATCTTCACCAGCACCGCGGTGGCCTGACCGGCCTCGACCCGGACCTGCTGCGGTCGGCCGATCTCGACCCGCGTCCGGCGGCGGACCAGGGCCCCGGTGCCCTGGGGGGGTCGGTTCGCTTTGAGACCGTGGATGCCCAGGACCTGCTCGACCCCGACGAGGAGATCGGGGCCCGCCTGCGCGCTGGCTACGCCAGCGCCGCCGCGGCCGAGCGTGGCTCGGCCACC